>NZ_JQKG01000004.1 GCF_000745915.1 Deinococcus misasensis DSM 22328 | reverse complement strand
GGAAAACAAGCTGCACTGGATGTTGGATGTGGTGTTTGGGGAAGATGATCACCGTTATGCGAAGGATCATGGGCCAGAAAATCTAGCGGTGTTGCGGCACATGGCGTTGAATCTGCTGAATCGCGAACCGTCCAAAGGGGGAATGAAGCGCAAGAGGAAACGAGCTGCGTTGAGTGATGAGTTTCGCTCCACCCTCCTGATGCTTCTCCTTCAGCCTTAACGTGCGTCACCCCTGCAGTTTTTGCTGGTCAAGTCGTCCGTGCAAAAGCAGGTGCTTTTCACGCATCAAAACCCAGCCTTGTGCTCTCATCCTGTCCAGCACACTCTGGTCACAGGCATCTGTGACTTCAGACCACAACTTCAGAGCCTTCAGGTCTTATGCTCGAAGTCGGAGGGTCCAGTGTCAGACATCACGGTCAGAAACCAGCAAGACAAACAGCGCTACGAAGCCATCTTGAATGGGGAAGTGGTGGGCTTTGCAGAATACCGGCCTTTGCAACAAGCCGTGATGTTCACCCACACCGAAGTGAACCCGGGACTTGAAGGTCAAGGCATCGCCAGCACCCTCATTCAAACGGCCCTCAAAGAAACCCAGCAGGCCGGAAAGTGGGTGATCCCCATGTGTCCTTTTGTGGTGGGATACATCCAGAAACACCCCGAGCACCTGTCGGCCGTCAATCCGCAGCACCGCTCCATTTTTGGCATCTGACCCAGAGGAGGGTTTCATGGCCCAGCGTGACTACCAAAACGAAAGCTTGATCGTGCACTGGAACAGCGAACTTTGTGTGCACTCTGGAAACTGCGCCCGGGGGTTGGGGTCGGTGTTCAAACCCAAAGAACGCCCATGGATCCAGTTGGAGGGAGGCACGGCACAGCAGATTCAGGAAGCCATTGACCGCTGTCCCTCGGGTGCCCTGACCTACACCCTGAAGTGAATTTCTGGGGTGGAAAGATGCTGGACCACTCAAGCACTCCTGAAAAATGAGGGGCTGAAGATCTTTCCGAATCAGACGAAGAAGAGGCCACTCTGGAACCATGGGTTGATCGCATTCCAGAGTGGCTTTTTGATCTCAATTTCAATCCTGCTGGCTTGAGGTGTCCCCAGAGTCTTTCAACAGCCGTTTTGCCAGATCTTCAGAGGATGCTGGGTTCTGGCCGGTGTACAGGTTGCGGTCCACCACCACGAACGGCTGGAACTGCGCGGGGCCTTTGAGGTAATCTGCCCCTTCTTCGCGCAAACGGTCTTCAAGGAGCCATTTGGCTTTGAGCGCAAAGGGGTTCATCAGCTCCTCGGCGTTGGAGAGTCCGGTCATGCGGTAACCCTTAAAAGGCCAGGATCCATCCTCACTTTTGGCAGCCAGAGTGGCAGCAGGGGCGTGGCACAGCAAAGCCAGAGGTTTTCCGGAAGCCAGCACCTGTGTCAGCAGTGCCCCGGAAACCCCATCGTAGGCGAGGTCTTCCATGGGGCCGTGACCTCCGGGATAGAACACCAGATCGTATTCCTCTGGGCGCACCTCAGCCAGTGGAGTGGGGTGATTCAGTTGCTCCTGAATGCTGTTCAGGTACGTTTCCACTTCCTGCCTTTTCTCTGGAGGGGTGGCGGATGGAGACATGCTCAGCTGGTCCAGAGTTGGAGGTTTTCCTCCCGGAGTGGCAAGGGTGATCTGCCATCCCGCTTCACTGAAGATTTTGTGTGGCATGGCCAGTTCTTCACCCCAGAAACCGGTGGGGTGCTGGGTGCCGTCTTTGAGGGTCCAGTGGTCTGCTGCGCTGACCACAAAAAGCACGTGTTTGGGTTGTTGGGTGTTTGCGTTTTCAATGGGTTGAGTCATGCTTCAATGTACGGGTTGTGCTCTGGAGGAGCAATGCCTCCCATTTGTCCGATTTTTCATGTTCCACACACGCTTTGGCCTACCTGTGGTTCAGCATACAAACCACACCAAGAGGCCAGAGCCTCCCAAATCACCTCTGGTAATTCTGCAGGGCAGACTTCAGGTCCTCAATCAAGAGTTCTTGCAGTTTTATCGGGGATTCCACCGTCACCCATCCTCCCCAGCCTTTGATCCACGGCAGGATCTCCGTGGTGTTCCCCACCGTCAATTCCACCCGCACCGAACCGTCCCCTTGCACTTCAAAAACATCCGCACGGGCGTCCAGGTTCTCCTCCAGCAGCCACTCCCGAGCTGTGCCCTTGAACGTCAGCACCACTTTCTCCGTGGCACCCACGCTCACCCCCCATGCGTGCTGCATGAAGCCCAGAGCGTTGAAGTCCTCCTCGGGTTCATAGGTTTCTTTCAGCACCTGGGTGTTTCTCATGCGGGCCACCTTGAACACCCGCACACCGGGCCTCTCTGTGTTCCTGTGATACCCGATGGCGTAGGCTGCCCGGTTGTGGGGGTTGATCTCAATGAAGTAAATCGCCAGTTCCACACTGCGTGTTTTGCCTGTGGAAGGGGCATGGTAATCAAATTTCAGCCAGTGGCCGTCCAACCACGCAATCGAGCAGTGCTCAAGGCTGCGGCTTTGCTGGCGTGTGCCGGATTTCTTGAGGTAGATCGAAGCCATCTGTTCGGTGATCTTGCGGACCCTTTCAGGAAGCTTTTTGCTCAGGTCGTCCATCACACTCAGGTAGTGCTTGTTGTACTCGGGGGCGTGATGAAAGAACAACCGGGCTGCGCTGTAAGCCGCGAGGGCCTCTGCAGGATTCAGTGAACTGGCTTTGCGGGCCTTGATGGCGTACTTGCCTCCGGGCTTCTTCTCGATGTCGTTCCGTTCAAGCAGCAGTTTGAGGTCCCGCTGCAAAGCCCGGGTCTGGTTTTCAGGAAGTTCAAGCCTCAGGCGGATCTCCTGGGTGGTCAGGTTGTTGATGGAAAGGAGTTCTTTGATGCGCATCAAGCGTTCACTGCGGTGAAAATTGTGGTCGTCTTCCATGATGGGGGTCTCCTTGGGGCCTCTGGAGGCGCTATGGTTTCAATGTAGAGGGCGAAAACGACAGGGAATGACGCACCAACCCAGAAAGTTGCTTGCAGGACAGTGCTTGAAGCCTCTGAAGAGGGTCCAAAAATCCAGAGTGACCACCCTTGTGGACACAAGCCCGCAATTCACAGCCGGGTCATCCACTGAGTGGCCTGTTGGTCAGCATCGAGCAATTTCTGGCATTCCAGAGGCCGGGTGTTGAACTTGGTCGGATGCGGATGGCCCACTTGCAGCACCCGGTCAGCTTCCCGCGTCTGGTCAGGCAGCAGCTTCCAGCTTGCCTGTGCTGCTTTGCCGTGCAAGATCACCACCTTCAACTCGGACAGCAAAGGCAACAGCAACTGGAGTTCCTGCACCCCAACCTGCAACTCCTGTTTGGTGGGTTTTTGCACCACATGCAGGTACCATGGCACCACATTCCAGCACATCACCTCGATCCAGAGCAACTTCCTGCAAAATGAAAAAGACATTTCTGGCCGTCTGATCGAATCGGTGTTGTGCACATCTGAAAGGCAAAGCCTTTTGATAAAAGTCAAAACCAGCAACTTCACTTCATGCCAGACGTCCCCTTTTTGACAGCTGAGTTTGTTATCCTGAGGGCTCGGAGGTGGACGTGGCACAGGTGAACATCAACGACGTGGCCAGACAGGCCGGGGTGTCCATCATGACCGTGTCCCGTGCCCTCAACAACACCGGGCGGATCTCTCCAGAAACCCGAGAGCGCATCCTCAAAATTGCCACGGAAATGGGTTACGTGGCAGACCCACGTGCCCGGAGTTTGAGGACCGGCAAGATTGGGCTGCTCGGGCTGGTGATGCCCAGTTTTGCCTCTCCTCTGATCAATGCTCTGGCGGTGGCCGTTGCTGAAGACGCAGAGCGGCAGGGCCATGAGTTGTTGATGCACACGTTCACCCGCAAAACCCCAGCCGAGGACGCCCAGAGGGTGCGGGTGCTGCTGGGGGGTTTGACCGATGGGGCGATCATCGGTCATCCGGCACAGGACCCGGAGTTCCAGCAGGTGCTGGAGCAGTGCGGGGTGCCTCTGGTGCTGGTGTCGCATGAACAGTACCAGACCTCTCTGCCCACTGTGCGGGTGCACAACCAGAGGGCCGCACAGGAAGCCACCCGCCACCTGCTGGCTCTGGGGCACCGGCAAATCGCTTTTCTGGAAGGCACGGCCAGCAGTGGACAGAGCCACCTCAGGAAACAAGGATTTTTGCAAGCCATGCAGGAAGCCAGAGCGGAAGTGCACCCCCAGTGGTTGGTGCCTGCGCACTTCACACGTGATGGGGGCAAGCAAGCCATGAAGCACCTTCTGCAATCCCAAGTGCGTCCCACTGCGGTGTTTGCTGCCAATGACCTTTCAGCTCTGGGGGCCATGGACGCCCTTGCAGAGGCAGGTTTGCGGGTTCCAGAAGACGTTTCGGTGCTGGGTTTTGATGACATCCCGGAGGCCCGTCATGGGGCTTTGCCCCTCACCACCGTGCATTATCCAGTGCGGGAAGTGGCTGGGTCTGCTCTGGAATTGCTGGTGTTGCAGTTGCAGAACCAGCAGGTCTCAGATGTGCAGGTGGAGTGTGCTCTGGTGGTCCGGCAAACCACCTCAAAAGCACCTTGAAAACCCCGGCACGCTTGGATGCATGCTCGGGGTCCAGAATTCAGTTTTGCAAACACACCGAGGAAGCAGGCCGGATGCCGTGCAACAAACGCACCAGGGCTTCCAGGTAGTAATAATCCCCCCAGAGGTTGGCTTCACTGACCCCCACACCGTGGGGTTTGCTGTACACCCCGTATTTGAGGAGGCCAGTGGCAGGTTCGTGCAGGCGGGTGGCGCAGTGTTCAACAAGTTGCAACAGCATGCGGATGGCTGCACCCTGGTGCTGTTCTTTCAGGTGGGGATCGTCCATCTGTTCGGCCAATTCCAGCAGGGCACAGACCACCACAGCGTTGGCACTGCTGTCACGCGGTTCCAGACTGCCGGTGGTGAAACACAAATCCCAGTAGGCGATGCCGTCCTCGGGCAGGTTTCGCATGAAGTGATCCAGCAGGTCCAGGGCCAGTTGCAGGTGACGTTCTTCTTTGAGGTGGCTGTAGGCCAGAGCGAAACCGTAAATGCCCCACGCTTGCCCTCTGGCCCAGCAGGACTGGTCCCCTGCCCCTTGATGGGTGCTGCCCCCGAGGGGTTTTCCGGTGTGGGGATCAAAGCGGTAGGTGTGGTAGGTGGTGTGGTCTTCACGCACCAGAAAGCGGGCGGATTGCTCGGTGTGGGACCGGGCCACCTGCTGGTATTGGGGGTTTCCGGAGGTGAGGGTGGCCCAGTGCAGCAAAGGCAAGTTCAGCAGGCAGTCGATGATCATGCGTCCGGCGTGCTGGGGGTCATTTTTGTCGCCCCATGCTTGCAAAATGCCTGCTTCGGGCAGCAAACGGGTGAGGAGTTGATCGGCGGCCCTGAGCGCCACTTCGCGGGCCACTGGAGTGCCCGTCACCTGAAAATCTGTCACGCAGGACGGCACATAGAGAAACCCGAGGTCGTGCATGTCCACGTTGATGCCTTTTTCCAGACGTTCCTGAAAACTGCGGGTGTGCTGCTGGGCCACCGTGCAAAAAGGCCTTTCTCCGGTCACCTGATGGGCAAGCCACAGCATGCCCGTCCAGAATCCGGTGGTCCAGCCGACGTTTTGCCCGGTGGCCCAGTTGTGCTCGGGTTCTGCGATGCGGGGCAGGTAACGGTCTCCGGTGGTGTGGTCGTTGGGGAACACCTCCTGAAAGTGGGGCAGGTTGAGGCGAATTTTGTGCAGGGCCACCTGCAAGGCCTGTTCGAGCACGGCTCGGGTTTCGTTCAGCATGGGGTGTCCTCCTGAAACATCTTCCGGGGAGGGAGTGCCCCCCGGTGAAGCACGGCCTGTCCGGCCAGTCGGTGTGCAAACCGAGCAGCAGAGACGGCTCCATCTTGCCACAGGTGGTGCAGGAAAGCAGCGTTCCACACGTCCCCTGCTCCGGTGGTGTCCACCGGTTTCACGGGCACGGTGGGCACATGCCAGATGCCAGCTTCTGCTTTGATCCACACGCCTTGCCCGGAACATTTGAGGGCCACCAGAGGCGCCTGAAAGCCCTCAAGGGCCTCCAGAGGGGAGGCTGCACTTTGCCCTGTGGGGGTGAGGTCCGCTGGGAAACTGGGCAGCAGGACATCCACGAAAGGCAGCACTTCCCTGTAGGCTTTGCTGGCTTCCGCCCCTCCCCCCTGTGAAGACCAGAGCCCTGGGCGAAAGTTGGGGTCAAACACCACTTTCAGGCCCATCTGCTGGGCAAGTCGGGCGGCTTTGAAGGTGGTGGCTCTGGCACTTCTGGAAATCGCCTGGGTGATGCCGCTGATGAACAGCACGTCAAAACCTTCAAGGGTTTTCTCAGAGAAATCCTCGGGGCTGAGGGTGCTGGCTGCGGAGCCCTGCCGGTGGTACAGGAATTCCCGTTCGCCGTTTTCATCCACCCGGATGAAGTACACCCCGGTGGGTCTGTCACTGCTGATCGGAACGGTGTGCATGCCCTCTCGGGCAAGCAGGTCCAGCAGGCCTTCTCCGAAAGGGTCCCGGGCGTGCCGGGTGAAAAAGCAGGTGGTGTGCCCGAGGCGTTGCAGGGTCAGCAGGGTGTTGAGCACATCTCCGCCGTAACTGCGCTGAAAAGTGGGGGTCAAAGAGAGGGATTGTGCGCTGCTGAGTTCCAGCATGGCTTCACCGATGCCGAGGATTTTCATGCGGGCACCTGTGCGGTGTGCAAGACCTCTAGCGTTTTTTGTTGGATCACGTCCCACTGGCGGTTTTCCAGAGCTGCTGTTGGGAAGATGCTGCCCACCCCCACCATGCGGGCTCCGGCCTGCAGGTACGCCTGCAAATTGTCAGCAGAAATCCCTCCGGTGGCCATCAGGGACAGTCCCGGCAAAGGGCCTGCGAGGTCCTTGAAATACGCTGGCCCAAGCCTGCTGGCCGGGAACACCTTGATGGTTTTGGCCCCATGCTTAAGGGCTTGCACCACCTCACTGGGGGTGAATGCACCTGGCACATATTCCAGTCCGAGGCTTTGGGCCTGAATCAGCAGCTCTGGGTCGAGGTGGGGACTGACCAGAAAATCCGCTTCAGCGTGCTGTGCCATGTGCAATTGCTCTGCACAGGTCACACTGCCCAGCCCAATCAACACTTCAGGTCCGCAGATCAATCGCAGGTCTTGCACGGCCCGGTGCGCCTCGGGGGTGGTGAAGGTCAGCTCGATGCAGGACAGCCCCGACTGGATGGCGGCCATGGCTGCGCGAACCGCCAGTTCCCGGCTGGAGGCCCGCAAAACCCCCACGATGGGGGGGTGTCCTTTCAGGCGTTCAGCGAGCAAGCCAGCCTCCATCCACCACCAGCGTGTGGCCATGCACGTAATCGGACGCAGCAGAGGCCAGAAAGAGGGTGGCCCCAGAGAGGTCGCTCGGGGTGCCCCACCGACCTGCCGGAATGCGTTCCAGAATGGCTTCCTTGCGTTTGGGATCGGTGCGCAGGGGTTGGGTGTTGTGGGTTTCAATGTATCCCGGAGCAATGGCGTTCACGTTGACCCCCCGGCTTGCCCATTCGTTGGCAAGGGCGCGGGTGAGTCCCATCACGGCATGTTTGGATGCGGTGTAAGCCGGAACCCGGATGCCTCCTTGAAACGACAGAAGGGAAGCCACCGTGATGATTTTTCCAGATCCCCTTTGCAGCATGCTTCTTCCGGCAGCCTGACTGATTTTCCAGACGGTGTTGAGGTTGGTGTTGACCACCTCGTTCCAGTCTTCTTCACTGTACTGGTCGGCCTCCTGACGGCGAATGATCCCTGCGTTGTTCACCAGAATGTCCACCGGCCCGAGGTGGTGTTCCACCTGCTCAAGCAGGTCTCTGGCTGGCACGGTTTGCAGGTCGCAGGGCAGGTGCAGAAAGGGCACAGCAAACGTTTTGAGCTGGCTGAGGGTTTCGTCGGGGGGGCTGGTGTGTGAGGTGAAAGCCACCTGCGCTCCAGCTTCCGCAAGCGTGAGGGCCATGGCCTGTCCGATGCCAGTGGCCCCTCCGGTCACCAGAGCGGTTTTGCCACGCAGACTGAACAACTTCACAGGTCTCCGGTGTGCCGGGTGATCCATTCGGCGGTGGGTTCAAGGGTGGTGCCCTGTTTGCGTCCATCTCCGGCCAGAAACCACAGGTAGTAACTCTGGCTTCCGGGGGCCGCCACGTAGGTGTGGTAGCCGTGTGGCATTTCCAGCAGGGTGTGGTCTTTCACCACGTGCAGGTCGTCATGGTGACGTTCCGGGCTGTAATGGCGGACCACCCCCCAGCCGTCAGGTGAGCTGTTGCGGAAGTAGTAGATTTCTTCGTGGTGAACTTCGTTTCCAAGGTTGATTTCGTGTTTGTGGGCCGGGAAGGTGCTCCAATTCCCAGAGGGGGTGACGGTTTCTCCGGCAATCAGTTTGCAGGCGGGCATGCCGTTGGGTTCCACCAGAATTTCGCGGTAATGGCGGGTGAAATTCAACCTGCCCCACGTGCCAGTGCGAACTTGCTCGGGACGGATTTCGTAAGGCGAGGTGTCGAGATCGCTCGGGGCGGAAGGCAGGGCCACTTCGATGTCGGTGTGGGCAGTGATGGTCACGGTGTGCTGGCAGGGCAGGTACACGCTGTGGGGCAATCCCGAGAACACATCCGGGCGGTTGCCGATCTCCTTGAAGGTGTGTTCATTCACCTGAACTTGGGCGGTACCACAGAGCATCACCAGCAGAAATTCCCGGCTCTGGGTGGAAAAGGTGTGCTCCTCACCTTGCTGGAGTTTCAGGAAGTGAAACTGCAAGAGGTCGCAGGTGGGAGTGGTGAGGGTGTGCAGGCCAGTGTGCAGGGGCAGGGCGTGGAAGTGCATGGGGGTCCTTTCGGTGCTCGGGGCACCTGTGGGGGATCAGGATGAAGTTCAATGATTGAACGTTAAATCAAAACTAGCACTGGACTTTTGAGGTGTCAAGTCCTGTTTTTCCACAAACCAAAACCAAAAGCCACTTGGGGTGTGCTTTGTTGAGACAACAAACGTTCTGCAGAAAAACCAACGTTGTTGGTCAGCTCAAAACACCTTCACTACAGAACCATTTTCACTGCCTCAACAGCTGCACGTGGCCTTTCAAAATGGCAGATCTGGGTCTTTCGACCCCACAAAACCCTTCCAAAAAAAGCGCTTGACAGATTTTGCAAGGAATGTTAGCGTTGCTTTAACGTTCAAGCAAAACCATTCCGGGGTCCAGTGCCCAGCGGAATGCCGGAGGATGCCATGAAAAAAACCGCCCGACTTGTTCTCTCCCTGAGCCTCCTGATTCCTGTTGCCAGCGCCCAGAGCATCACCCTCAGGGTCACCGGATTCAAACAGGGGGCCGAAATCGCCAACATCCCCCAGATCAACGAACTGTTCATGAAAGAAAACCCCAACATCAAGGTGGTGTATGAACCCCAGCCCGGCGGTGCAGCCTACTATCAGGTGATGACCTCCCGCCTCAACTCCGGGGACGCACAGGACGTGATCATGAGCGCCGACTTTGCCAACAGCCTGAATTGGGGCATCAACGGACTCATTCTTGACCTCTCCAAGGAAAGCTGGGCCAAACGCATCTCCCCACAGATCAAAGCTTACGTGGGGTACAAAAACAAGGTGTACCGCATGCCCCACGAAGTGATGAGCCTTGGGCTGTACGTCAACCTTGATTTGCTCAACAAAGCCGGCATCACTGCCCTGCCCAGCGATTTCCCCGGTTTCCTTGGCACCCTCGACAAACTCAAAAAGGCCGGCATCAACCCCTTTTACATCCCCAACCGGGACGGATGGGGGGCCGCCACCATCCACCGCATGATGTTCGCCAACAGCGTCTACCGCAGTTACGCCAAATGGGACGACCTGTACCTGCAAAAGCGCATCGATTTCAACAAAGGCGGCTGGACCACCGCCGTGGACAACGTCAAGAAACTGGAACCTTACGTGAATTTCCGCCTGATGAATGGCCTTGACCCCTGGAGCCAGGCCAACGATGAATTCATGGCCGGCAAAGTGGCCTTCCTGACCATGGGCGCATGGCAGGCCCAGGTGTTCAAGAAACAAAACCCCAACCTGAAATTCGCCTACATCCCCTTCCCGGGCGGTAAAAAAGGCACCCAACCGGTCGGGCTGGTTTACGTGGGCACCTCATGGGTGGTCAACGCCAAGAGCAAAAACATCGACGCTGCCAAAAAATACCTCGAATTCTGGTCCCGCAACGAACCCCTCAAACTGTACCTCGACGCTGAAAACGCCTTCACACCCTTCAAAGATGGGGTCAACCCGAGCTTTGAAGAAACCCGCCCCTTCGTGGCTGCCGTGAATGCTGGACGGGTGCATGCTGTGCCTTTCGCGGTGTTCCCCACCAAAACCTCCTCGGAGAAAGTGGTGACCCAGTCGGTGCAAGAGGTGTTCTCTGACCCCTCGGTGAACAGCCAGAGCGTGGTCGACAAAATCCAGAAGAACCTCAACGAAGCCCTCAAGAACCTTTACTGAATCCGTCTTGCCCTCTTGGGGGCCTTTCCACTCTGGGGTACAATGCCCTTACCCTGCTTTAACGTTCCATTTGTATCCCGGAGTTGAACATGTCCACATCAAGGAACCCCATGACCCAGGTCACCCTCAAACAAGTCGCAGATCAGGCCGGCGTGAGCGTGCAAACCGTCTCCAACGTCATCAACGGCACTGGACGCGTCAGCCCCCAGACCCGAGAGCGGGTGACCAAAATCATGGAGGCATTGCAGTACACCCCCAACTACGCCGCCCGAGCCCTGCGCAAAGCCCGCACCCAGACGCTGGCTTTCGTGCTGCAAGACCCCATCTACACCACCATCCCCAACATGTACCTCGGACAAATCGTGCCGAGGGTGGCCCACGCCATCCGTGAAGCCGGATTTGACGCCCAGGTGATGTTTGAAAGCAAACCCGGACTGGATGTGGCCCTCAGTGCCCACCACAAAGGGCTCTGCGACGGGGTGATCCTGTACTCCAGCCTGATCACCGACGATGACATCACCGAAGCCGCCTCCAAAAACCTCCCGCTGGTCCTGATCGAACACATCGCCCCTCCACGCACCCTGCCCACCGTGTGGGCCAATTACGCCGAGGGCATCGAGCAGGCCGTGCACCACGTTCACCAGATGGGGGCCAGACGCATCGCCTACCTCGATGGGGTGCCCCACCACCACAACACCTCCAGCGAAGCGCGCTACACCGGCTACCAGAGGGCCATGTCCCAGCTCAGCAGCACCTCCCCCATGCTGATTTATGGAGGCAACTGGACCTTCGAGGCGGGCATTCAGGCGTTTGATTTCTTTCAAGCCCTCCCCGAGAAACCCGACGCCATCGTGTGCGCCAACGACAACATGGCCCTCGGGGTGATCCACCGGGCCACCACCTCTGGCCTGAAAGTTCCCAATGACCTGATGGTGACCGGCTTTGACGATTTCGAGTACGCCCGGTACAGCACCCCCAGCCTGACCAGTTTGCGTTTGCCCCTCGAAGACATGGCCAAAGCTGCCGTTGAACTGCTCATCTCCCGCATCGAAAACGAAGAGGCGCCCGTCGAATCGCGCCTGTTTCCGATCACCCTCAACATCCGCAACTCCACCCGCAAGTGACCCCTCCCCTCCTTGCACCTCGGGTGATTTCGCCCGAGGTGGGAAACCATGCTTGAAGGAGCCTTCTGTGAAACTGTCCCCCACCCACATTTTGAGCATGCTCGGCCCGGCCCTGCTGCTGTACCTGATTTTCATGATTTACCCCCTGTTTCAGGGGCTCGGGTACAGTTTCACCGAGTACACCGGGGTCGGCAAAGCCACCTACATCGGCTTTGAGAACTACCAAAGGATGTTCTCCGACGAAAAATTCCTCAGCAGCCTGAAAAACACCGGACTGTTCACGGTGATCGTGCTGGTCTTGCAAAACGCCATCGGCCTGTTTTTCGCCACCCTGATCCACCGTCAGGAGAAACTGCGCCAATTCGTGCAGGTGGCCCTGATCGCCCCGAGCATGCTCTCCACCATCGTGGTGGGTTTCATCTGGACCTACCTGTACTCCCCTTTCGGCGGCCCCATCAACTTGACCCTCGAAAGCACCGGGTTGATTCAGGTGGTCAGGGCGCTCGGGATCAACACTCCGGTGGTGTGGCTCGGTGACCCTGCTCTGGTGATCTTTGCAATCAGTCTGGTGGTGGTGTGGATGTACACCGGAACCACCACCGCCATTTACGTGGCTGGATACACCACCATCTCCAGTGAACTCTACGAGGCTGCGCAACTTGACGGGGCGAACCGCTGGCAGATTTTCACCCGCATCGAGTGGCCCCTGCTGGCCCCTGCCACCACCGCCTCGGTGACCCTGTCGGTGCTTCACCTGCTGAACATCTTCGAATTTCCGTTCGTGATGACCAACGGTGGGCCGGGGGTCAGTTCTTACACCCTCGGGATGATGATTTACGACCGGCTTTCGGCCAACGAAATCGGTTACGCCACCGCGATTGCCACCTTCCTGCTGCTGGTGGTGGTGGCCGTGGCCATCGTGTTGACCGGACTGCTGCGCAAAAGAGAGGCCCGCATTTTATGATTCACAGCCACACCCCCGTTCAGGAAAACCGCAGTGCCAGCCACAAAAGGCAACTCCTCAAACGCCTGCAGCAGGTGTTGATCGTGGTCCTGACCTTGCTGTTCATTTCGCCTCTGTACTACGTGATCGTCTCCAGCCTGAAAACCAGTCTGGAAATCGCCGAGAACCCTTTCGGTTTGCCTTCCAGCCCCCAGTGGCAGAACTTCAGTCAGGTGATGGGGCAACTGAATTATGGCCGTTCGATCTTCAACACCATGCTGATCACCGCAGGCACCTGCCTGGTGTGCATCGTGCTGGGGGCTCTGGCCGCCTACCCGCTTTCCAGAGTGAAAGCCCGCTGGGCCGGAGGGGTATACCAGATTTTCCTGTGGGGCATGACCGTCCCATTCTTCGCAATCATGAGCCCCTTGTTCGTGATGGTCAAAAACCTCGGGCTGGTCAACACCTACTGGGGTCTGATTCTGGTGATGGTGGTGCTGAACCTCCCCACCGCGGTGTTCTTCTACTCCAATTTCTTGCGTGCCCTGCCCAGAGAACTCGAAGAGGCCGCTGCCATTGACGGTTGCTCTCCTGCACAGGCGTTCCGTTATGTGGTGCTGCCCCTGCTGAAACCCATCACCAGCACCTTGCTGCTGTTCACCGGGATGAGCAGCTGGAACAGCATGCTGGTGCCTCTCCTTTTCCTGTACGACGAAAGCAAACGCCCGATCATGGTTTCGGTGTTCCAGACCCTCGGGACCTACACCCTCACCCCCACCACCCTGTTCCCTGCGGTGATTCTGGGCTCTTTGCCCCTGCTGATCATCTTCCTGATCCTGCAACGCCAGATCGTGCAGGGCGTGGCCGCCGGAGCCGTGAAAGGCTGAACCCATGTTGAAAACCACCCCGACCCACTTTCTCCTGCACAACCAGCCTTTGCGCATCCTCTCGGGGGCACTGCATTACTTCCGGGTTCCCAGAGCCTACTGGGAAGACCGCTTGCTGAAACTGAAAGCCATGGGCCTCAACACCGTGGAAACCTACGTGCCGTGGAACCTCCACCAGCCCACCCGGGAGGTGTTCCACACCCACGACGAACTCGACCTGTCCAGCTTTTTGAGGCTCGCTCAGGAGCTGGGTTTGCATGCCATCGTGCGTCCCGGCCCTTACATCTGTGCCGAGTGGGAATTCGGCGGCCTTCCGGCGTGGCTGCTGGAAGACCCCCGCATGCAGGTGCGCTGCATGTACCCCCCTTACCTGCAAGCGGTGGAGGCTTATTTTGGGCACATTTTGCCTCTGGTCAAAAAACACCTGCTTTCCGAAGGGGGCAACGTGCTGGCCGTGCAAATCGAAAACGAGTACGGCAGTTACGGCACCGACGAACTGTACCTGCACTGGATTGAAGCACAGTACCACCAGCACGGCCTCAACACCCTGCATTTCACTTCAGATGGCCCCGAGAAGCACATGCTGGATTACGGGACCTTGCCACACATCTACAAAACCGTGAATTTCGGCAGCCACGTCCCTGAAGCTTTTCAGGCGCTCCGGGAGCGACAAACCGACCAGCCTTTGATGTGCATGGAGTTCTGGAACGGCTGGTTTGACCACTGGCGGGAAAGCCACCACACCCGTGATGCACAGGACGCAGCCCGCACCCTGCAAGAGATGCTGGCTCTGGGGGGGCATGTGAACATCTACATGTTCCACGGGGGAACCAGCTGGGGGGTGATGAGCGGAGCCAACCACATCCACACCTTTGAACCCACCATCAACAGTTACGATTACGACGCCCCCCTGAATGAGTCTGGCGAACCCACCGAAAAATTCCACCTGTACCGTGAAGTGCTGCAAGCCTTCCATGATCACCCGCTGCCCGCCTTGCCAGCCCCTCTGCCCAAAACCGCTTGCCCTTCCATCCCCCTGAAAAAAGGGCAAAACCTGCTGGAAAGCCTGCTGTCCCTGCCATCTCAGCCTTCGATTGTGCCTTTCCCGATGGAAGATTACGGGCAGCACCACGGCCTGATTGCCTACACCCACACCTTCAGGCACAGCCACCAGCAGGCCGAAATCCGGCTGAGCGGGGTGCATGACCGGGCTTACCTGTACCGCAACCACACCCTGATCGGCATTCAGGACCGCACCGATGGGGCCAAAGTCTGGACGGTGGATTTTGCAGTTTCTGACCGCTTCACGGTGGTCGTGGAAAACCAGAGCCGCATCAATTACGGCCCCCTGCTGCTGGACCGCAAAGGCATCACCGGGCAAATCACCCTCGGGAACCTGATTTTGCACCACTGGGAGGTGCGGCACCAGACGCTGCAGGAACCCGAGCAGGCCAGTTCACCGTTTCAGGCAGGCAACGGCTGGTTTCAGGCCGAACTGGTGGTCCCGGAAACCCCTCAGGACACCCACTTGCAACTTCCCGGCACCAAAGGATACGTGTGGGTGAATGGGCGTTTGCTGGGCCGCTACTGGGAGGTGGGCCCGCAATACAGCCTGTTCATTCCGGCCCCTTTCTTGCAGCCCGGAAAAAACCAGATTCAGATTCTGGAACTGGAGCACCTGCACATCCGGGATTTGCACTTCTCGGCAGATGCCTGCTGGGAAAAACCCGCAACCCTCAGTTTGCACTGACAAGCCTTCTGATCGCTGCCCCTCTGCAAAAGAGGGGTTTTTTTGAGGACACCATGCACACACGTCAAGACGTTCACCAGTGGTTTTTGGACCTCCTTTTGCCCCTGCAAACCACCAGCAGTCCAGGACAGGCCCACCGCACCCTCGGGCACTTCTCGGCACACTATTCAGACCGGGTGGCTGGACTGGAAGGTTTTGCGAGACCCCTTTGGGGCATGGCTGCTGCCCAGAGGGGTGGGCTTGCTGTGCCCATGTGGCAGGAGACCTTCGAGGGCCTCAAAAACGGCAGCAACCCCGAGCATCCAGAATTCTGGGGTGAAGCCCGGAACTTCGACCAGCGCCTTGTGGAAATGGCCGCGGTGGGCTTCATGCTGGCCCTGCACCCCGAGGAAGTGAAAACCCAACTTTCCGACAGGGAGCTGGAAAACCTGATCGGTTGGCTGTGCAACATGTACACCTGCCAGACCGTGGACAACAACTGGCTGTTCTTCCGGGTGATGGTGGACCTCGGGCTGCAAAACCTCGGGCACTTCGAGGCTGCCAGAGCAGAAAGGCTCTCCCAGACTTGGCGGCGCATTGAGGATTTTGAGGCTGGCGGAGGCTGGTACCGGGATGGCCCCACCTCCAGAGCCGACCATTACATCCCGATGGCTTTTCACCTGTACAGCCTGATTTATGCAGCTTTGAAACCCGAAGATCCCCACACTGAGACCCTGCTTGCCCGCGCGTCCCTGTTCGCACAGGATTTCCTGAGGTGGTTTGGCAGGGATGGAAGCGCAGTGCCTTACGGGCGCAGCCTAACTTATCGTTTTGCACACGGGGCCTTCTGGGGGGCTCTGGCGTTTGCAAACCTTGAAGCCCTGCCGTGGGGGGTGATCAAAGGGCTGTACTTGCGTCACCTGCGGGACTGGCAAAAGCACCCCATCCAGAGCCACAGTGGCCTGCTCACCCTCGGGTACCGTTACGAGCAGCATGCCCTCAACGAGCAGTACAACAGCCCCTCCTCCCCTTACTGGGCTTTCAAGGCTTTTTTGCCTCTGGCCCTGCCCGACACCCATCCCTTCTGGCAAGCCGAGGAGCAGCCCTACCCGGACTGGCAAGGGACCAAGGTGCAAAAAGTACCGGGCTTGCTGATCCACCGGAACCCTCAACAGGACCACACCGTGTTTTACCCGTCCACTCAGCAAGACCCGTGGGTGCGTCACGGACCCGAGAAATACCAGAAGTTCGCTTACTCCAACCGGTACGGTTTTTCGGTGCCTTCAGCCAGAGCAGGTCTGGATGCACTGGCTCTGGACAGCATGCTGGGGTTTTCCATGGACGGTGAAGCCTTTGAAGTGCGGGAAAGCACCCTGTCTTGCGACATCACCGAAAAACACCTGTTCACCCGCTGGTCCACCCGCAATGGGGCGAAAGTGGAAACATGGATCGTGCCGTTTGAGGAGGGGCATGTGCGGGTCCACCATGTGGATTTGCCGGTGCCCATGACCCTTGCGGAAGGGGCGTTTGCTTTTCCAGCCGAAGGGAGCCAAACGGTTTGCAGCAACAGCATGGCCTCGGTTCAGAGGGAGGGGCAAAAAGCCTCCATTCAGGACCTCTCAGGAGACCGGGAAGCGCGGTGCATTCAGGCCCACCCCAACACCTCGGTGATGCACCCGAGAACCCTGATTCCCACCTTGCTGGGCACCTTTCCTGCTGGAAAGCACTGGCTGGTGACGCTGGTGGAAACCTGCTCCTGAATGTTTGTCCCATCAAAAAATCCCCTCCAACACACAGTTTGGAGGGGATTTTTCTGCATCACAGGTTTGGCATCACACCTCAGGGAAGAAACTCCACCACCAGTTCAGGGCGGGTGGTGGACTCCCGGCTTTTGAAGGTGGAGAGCACATTCAAACTGGAAGGCTGGGTGAACGCCACCGTCACCTCGGACAGCCCTGCATTCAGGGCATCCTGAATCAGGCTATTCACGTCCAGGCTGTACCACGTTTCGGTGCGGTTCAGGGTGGCCGATCCGTACACCGTACCCAGTGCAGGACGGTTGTTCCAGTTCACGGTGGCCTCAGACCAGCTTCCAGAGGTGCCGCGCGCTTGAACGGTGGTGCTGGTGTAATTCTGGTTGCTGTCGTTCAATTTGCCGTACAGGCGCACCACTGCATTTTGCAACTGACCCGCCCCCACTCCGGCCAATCCTGAGAGGTTGAATTTCACGTATGACACTGCGTTGTACCCACTGCCTGCCACCCGCACGTCCATGTAGGTGTTGCTGCCGTAATTGGTGCTGGCGTAAGTGCCATCGCGCACAAAAGCATCCGCGGTGCTCTGGGTGGTGAAAGTGCTGCTGGAAGTGGCTTGCAAAGGCACCGTGGGTGCAGCCGGATTGTAATTGGCCTGCAACTGTACGGTTTTGCCTTTCAGCGAGGTGAAATCCACCTGCACTTTCAGGTTCGGGGTGCTTTGCAAGACCTGAATGGCCGGATGGCTTTGAACCACCGCGCCAATCGGACGGGTGTACTCGAACGTCACCACCCCTTGCAGTTGTGTGGGATCCGAAAAACCAAAGGTGAGGGTGCCAGATGCTGGATTTTCCTGACCGATCACCGAGGCCGGACCAGAGCTTTTCAGCACCGTGGAGGCCAGCCCTGCACCGTAAAAATTTGCTGCCACCATGCCCAGCGTGTTTTCCCGCACCGCCTGCACGGTGGGGGTGTTGCTGAGGACGCTCACCTGCGGATTTTGCTGGTATGTCTGGGTCTGGGCTGGCGTGCTGCCCGGCAGGAGCACATAAGCGTACGTGGCATTGACAGGATTCACCCCGTGGTTCACCCATGCAGTCAGGTAGTTTTTCTGGATCACCGTGCTGGGGGTGACCCCATCGGCACGGGTCCATCCGGCAGAGCCTGTGTTGATCTGCGACCAGCTTCCAGAGCGGGTTTCCCCTTTCAGAAAAAGCGTCTGGGGGCTGAAAAACACGTACCCACCCACATTGGAGAGGTGCAAAGACTGCACACCCTGGCTGCCTCCCGAGAAAGAGTTGTAGGGGTAGGCAGTGCCATTGAGGGTGACCGTCTGGTTGGTGGTGTCCAGCATGCGGTTCTCTATGGTGGTCTGCACTTCTTCGCCACCAGTGGCGTTGATGCCAGCCCCCAGCATCACGATTTCATCGTCAAACATGAAATAGGATTTTCTGGCCACCACCGTACTGCTTCTGGTGAGGGTGCCGTTGCTCTGGCGGTTCCCATCGGCTTTGAAGTCCATTCCATAAGCCCCGTACCCGGCCAACTGGCTGCCTCCTGCCCACGCATTGGGACTGAGGTAATGCTTGCCACTGCCCACCGCCACCGCAGAGCGTGGGAAGCTGCTTTCAGACGCTTCGGTGGTTCCCGGAAGGCGGTAACTGTCCACCGTCGGCCAGAAATCCAGAGCATAGTTGGGCGAGGTGGTGTTGTACAAAAAAACCATGCCGTCTGCGGTGTACCAACCCTTGAGGTTTTCGTTGTTGATGGACTCGTAATTGCCGGTCCGTTTGGACGATGCTGCCACCGCAAACACCCAGTTTCCTCTGGAATGCACCACCCGGTCCATGCTGGGGAACTGCTTGTGGTAGGACAGGTCCCCTCTGGGGGCCACGCCAGAGAGGGTCTGGTCGGTGAGGATCATGCTGGCCAGAGACACCTGTTTGTAAAACGTTGCAGTGGGGTCGGTGGTCAGCATGTATTGGGCGAGACTTTTCAGGCGGTTTGCATCTGCAGGGGGTGCATTGAGGCTGAGTTGCACCAGAGCGGCGGTCACGCTGCTGCCCCGCCCCAGATCGCTGTCTTTGCCCCGGGAGATGGAGCGTCCAGCAGTGAAGTCCAGCATCCGGCCCCGGTACAGCATCGGTTCGAAAGCCTCATAGGCCCAGCGGTACACATTGGAGACTTTCGGATCGGTGACACTCCAGTTGCTGTTTTGCGAGACATACAGGAATTTTGCCAGTCCCGAAAACAGCACAAGGCCGTAACTGGCGGTGTATGGCAAATTCACATGGTCGATGTAACCCCCATCGGCGTAAAAACCCACTCCGGAAGTGACATCATTGAACAGTTCAGAGATGCTGTCCCGTGCACGGGTGACTTTGGCATCGTCTTGCAGCAGCAAACCCACTTGATTGAACACCGTGGCCTTGTCCATCAGGTTGGCTCCGGTTTCGATGGAGCCGAAACCATTGCGGATTTTGGGGTCCGGCACAAACCGCAAGATCGCATTGGTGAAAAGGGTGATTTGCGTGCCTGAGAGGTGGTTTTCCATCAAGAGCATGGTGTTCAAAAGGGCCTGTGGTGTCCCGATGTCCCAGTCCCACCAGTTGCCGGTTTTGCTGACGGTGGTGTTGTACTGGTTGGTTTGCATCCAGTCCAGAGCCGCCAGAATGTCGTTTTTCAGGGTGGGGTTCTGATGAAGGTCTGCGCCGGGCGTGCTGTAAGCCAGGGCCAGCGTGAGGATGCGGGAAGCGTTGGCGGTGATGCCTGCCGAATCGTTGGTCACATCGGACCACAGAAAGGTGCGACCGTTCGCCGTGTTGAGGGTGCTGTAAAGTTGCTGGGCGCTCTGGTTGAGTTTCTGCAGGGCCGCAGTGTACTGGGCATTGCCGGTGTTGACCGATGCAGGCACGAGCAGGTTTCGCCAGCGTGCCTTTTGCAGGCTGTAATCTGCAGCCACCGCTTGAGGATGGAGGGTGCCTCTTTCGGATGCAGGGGTTAAAGGAGGAAGGGTCTGACATCCAGTGACTGCAGTCAGCAGGAGCAGGGTGAGTAGGGGTCTTTTCATGCCCATCCTTTCTTGCGTTAAGCTTAACGCAAAGTGCCAAAGCACAAGATTTGACCAGAGGAATACCAGAAAAAGATTTTCAGTGTCCTCTTAGAGTATTCCACATGACCGTCCCTGTCAAACACCCCTGAAATGCTCTTCCCGGCAGGATTCACACAGAATCTTGACAGAGCACTGCCAGCTCCTCACAGGCCTCCCCACCAGAGCAGCAACCACAAAAGCCCGTTCCATCCCAGGCCACCTGATCTTGTGTCGTCCTCAAAAAGCACAGGCCGTGACAACACCTGTCACGGCCTGTTGGTGCGTCATGGATGCAGAATTCAAAGCGCTGTTGCTGTGTCCGGAATGACCCACCAGACGTTCCCCACCCCGTGTCCGGTGGTGTCTCCCACCTTCTGGTCCTTGATCCAGTAATACACAGGTTTACCGTCGATGGTCACTTGCAGTGCACCATCTTTGCGGGTGGTCAGCCCGAGGCGACCTTTGAAGGTGCCCATCAACTGGGTGGCATCAGAAACCAGCAAGGGAGGCCAGTTGATGGCGCACTGGTCGTAACAGTTGCTGGTGGTGCCTTCGTCTTTGCTGAAAATGTACAGGGTCATGTTGTTCGGACCAGCCAGCACATTGCCCTGAGCGGTGTCTTTCTGCACGGTGATCAAAGGCTGCTGATTCGCCACCCACCAGACCTTGCCCACCGCCTGACCGGTGGTGTCCCCGGCCTTCTGGTCTTTGATCCAGTAATACAGGGGCCAGCCGTTGTAGGTGACTTGCAAGCTGCCATCTTTGCGGGTGGTGGTGCCGTAACCGGGACCCTCGGGCAAGTCCTTGGTGCCCTTCACCGTCAGGGGGGGCCAGTTGATGGCGCACTGGTCGTAGCAATTGCTGGTGTTTTCGGTGTCTTTGGTGAAAATGTACAGGGTCATGCCGCTGGCATCGGTCAGGATGCGCCCGAGTTTGGCATCGTCCCGGTACTCCACGAGGCTGCTGGCACTGGCGAGAACGCTGGTCATCAAGGCAAAGCTCAAGAAGTGTTTCATCATGTTGGATCGACCTCCAATCCCAGAGACACCTCTGGTGGTGTTTTGGATTCACAGCTTGGATTCACAGCAGTTCAACACTCCCGAGGGGATGGGTGGGTTTGGGGCTGCCCCCTGAGGGTTCCATGCTGAGCCCAACCCGTTCGAAGCCCACGTACTGCACTTCCAGAGGTTCTCCCCGGGTGAGGCCCAACGAAAAGGGTGTTCCCTTGACCCGCCCCCATGCCTGATAGGTCCGGTCTGCTGGGGGTTTTGAAACCGGCACGAACAGCGCCTTGCCGTCTTCCCGGAAGATCACTCTGGCAATCTCCTGTCCCTCTTTGGTCCTGATGGTTTCTGTTCGCACTGCCCTTTCCACGTAATGGCGAACCAGAGCGGTGGCTTGATAATGCTGGATGAACCCCACCGTTCCATATCCGAGCAGTCCCAGCACCAGAAGGGAGGCCGCCAGCACAGCAGGCCGGGTCCAAATTGGCTTGGGAATTGGGGGTTTGCGTGGATGGCCAGAGGTCTGGGCCTCAATCCCAGCCCACACGTCCGGGGCTTTTTGCTCGGGGAGGGCCTCCACCAGGGTTTCCAGCCCTTCTTGCAATTCCAGCACCTTCTTGCGGCACACCGGGCAATCCAGCAGGTGCGCTTCCATGGCCTGCCTTTCGGCTGCGGGGAGTTCACCCAGCACGTAGCTGATCAGGTGGTCACGTGGATGTGTCATTTCCCCTCCAGTGCTTTTTTCATGGCCGAAAGGGCACGCCGCAAGCGGGTTTTGATGGTCCCGAGCGGAAGCCGGTAGCGGCTGGAGAGTTCATCGTGGGTGTACCCTTCAAAGAAAGAGTCGTGGATCAGGTGCTGGTCAAGCGGATTCAGGTGGTGCATGGCGTGGTCTACCGTGACCCGGTTCTCCGGGTCTGCAAAAGGGGTGGAAAGGAGGTGGTCATGCTCGGCCAAATCCAATCCGGCGTTCTGGGGGCGGGCTTTCTGGGCGCGGATGCGGTTCAGGCACTCCCGACGGGCAATGGTGTAAATGAACGCGCGGGGAGCATGGATGTGCGGGCTGAATTCACGGGCATGGTGGTACAGCTTCACAAAAGTGTCCTGCAACACCTCCTCTGCATCCTGAGGGCTTTTCAGCATCTCCAGAGACAGGGAGTAAACCCGGTCTTTCAGGAGGTCGTAAAGGTCCCTGAGGGCATGTTCATCCCCTCTGGACAGTTTGAGAATCAGTTGGGTTTCGGTGTCCATCAAAGGGTCCCACCACACATCGGAGCAAAGAAAAGGTCTGAGGCCTGAGCATGCATCACCCTGAGAGACACGCAAAAGCGGAGTTTGGATTCATGTGATGGATGACCCACCATGCGATGTGCTGTGCAACGTCATCTTGTTGCCACACCTGCACAATGGCATGGTCTGGAGCAAGTGTCTGGAGCATGTTGCATCTCCCTGAGTGTGGAAAGGATGGAGAATGGGTCCCACTGTTCCGACAATGCAGGCTCACAAGGACGATTTACATTTGCTGATGGATCAGAACCTGCAAGCTGCACCCTCAAAACGTTCCTGTTGTTTGGTGCTGTATCACAAAATGTCCTTTGCGGCCCACTCTCCAGCAATCCGACCAGAGAAAATGCATCCACCCAGAAAAGTGCCTTCCAGAGCCCGGTATCCGTGCATGCCCCCTCCACCAAAACCTGCGACTTCGCCTGCTGCATACAGGCCCGGAACAGGTGTTCCACTCTGGTGCATCACCCGCCCTTGCAGGTCGGTTTCCAGTCCTCCGAGGGTTTTGCGGGTGAGGATGTTCATGCGAACGGCAATCAAGGGACCTGCTCTGGGGTCGAGGATCCGGTGCGGAACGGCAACTCTGGACAGGCGGTCTCCCAGATAAGCCCTCGTCTGGCGGATGTACGTCACTTGCGCGTCTTTTCCGAAAGGGTTGTCCAGTTGCCGGTCCCGGTCCAGAACCACTTGCAAGACGTGCTGTGGGTCAAGCCAGTTGTTCCCGGTCAGAGCATTCATTCCAGCCACCAACTCTGGCAGGGAGTCCCGCACCACGAAGTCCTCTCCCCTGTCCATGAAAGCCTGCACAGGTGGAATCACACCCGGCAAGAGCCGCCCGAGGGTCTGCTGGATGCTCTTTGAGGTCAGGTCAGGGTTCTGTTCAGAGCCAGAGAGGGCAAATTCTCGGGCGATGATCTTGCGGGTCAGGACAAACCACGTGTACGGGTACCGGTTCCGGGTGATGTGGCTGAGGGTGCCCAGCGTGTCGAAGCCCGGAAACAGCGGAACCGGCAAGCGGTTGCCATGAGGGTCCAGCCACAAAGAAGACGGGCCGGGCAACACCCGAATGCCGTGGTTCGGCCAGATCGGGGAATGGTTTCTGAGGCCTTCGGTGTAGTGCCACATGCGGTCCGGGTTGATGATCCGACCACCCGAGTGTTCCACCACCTGCAGCATCTGACCGTCCACATGCTTGGGCACCCCGGAGACCATGAACTCTGGGGCAGGTCCCAAACGTTCGGTGGGCCAGTTGCGGCGCACCAGATCGTGGTTTCCGCCGAGGCCACCGCTGGTCACGATCACCGCCTGTGCTTTCAGTTGAAAGTCACCGACCACCGTGCGGGAACTGGATTCTCCTCTGGAGATGGCGCTGTCCTCAAGGATTTCACCATGCACCCCGGTCACGGTGTCTCCAGATTTCACAAGTCCGGTCACCCGGTGGCGGAATTTGAAGGTGATCCGGCCTTCATCGGCAAGCTGCCTGACGGGTCGCTCGAACAATTCCACCACGCCCGGTCCTGTACCCCAGGTGACATGAAAACGGGGCACACTGTTGCCCGGTCCGTCTGCCAGAGCCCCACCCCGTTCGGCCCAGCCCACGATCGGAAAAATCCGCAGCCCCAACTTGCTGAGCCAGCGGTGCTTTTCGGTGGCAGCGAAATGCACGTAAGCCTCCGCCCAGCGTCTGGGCCAGTGGTCCTCTTGCCGGTCAAAGCCAGCGGTGGTCATCCAGTCCCTGAGGGCCAGATCCAGAGAATCCCGGATGCCCATCCTGCGCTGTTCGGGGGAATCCACAAAGAACAGACCCCCGAAAGACCAGAACGCCTGACCTCCCATGTTGCACTCGGGTTCCTGCTCCAGCAGGATGACTTTTTTGCCTTGCTGGGCAGCCTGAAATGCAGCCACCAGACCTGCCAGACCTGCACCCACCACGATGATGTCCGTTTCCAGCATCCTGCACCTCCCTGAACCCCTGTTTGCCTGCTGATCTCTTCAGTGTGTCAGGTGCACCGCCAAAAGCAAAGGGGCTCAGGGTTGGCTTTTGAGCAAACGCTGGGTCCTTGAGGTTGATGCCCCTGAAACCTTCGTGCGTAACCCCTCCCAATTAACGACCCATTAACGCACCAGGTTGCACCATGAAGCCAAAAGAAAGGAGGACACCCACTGCAGAAGCGCCAACCGTAGGCTTCATCTCTTGCATTCACAACACATCCATCCCCATTTTCAAACCCCCAAACCCTCAGGAGGACCCCATGACCACCCAACCTGAAACCAGCACCCAGACAGCCCCCAAGTTTCCCAACATTGAATTTCTTGGACGCGGCTACGACCTGCTGCTCACCGACCCTCTGGATTACGCATCCAGTGGGGTGAAAGCCACCGTCATTGCACTGCAATACCAGAAAAGCACCACTGCACAGGTGGAAAGCAGCAGCTTCCGCTTCCCGGACGGCACCCAGAATGCACCCGACCCCGGAGGCACCACCAGCCTGACTTTTCAGCAGATGTTCCGTCAAACCGACTACCAATCCCAATTCGGTGAAACCGCCACCATCAGTGGAGGCATCCCCCTGATTGCCAAATTCAGCCTCAGTGAGTCTTACAGCCAGTCCTTCAACCAGAAAAGCAGCACCCAGAGTTCCACCCTCTACACCTGGAGGGAGGTCCGACTGGTGACCGTCAACTTCACCCCGGCCCTCGATGATCCACCCCCCATGGTGATGGACACCGACTTTGCCAACGCTGTGGGGAACCTCTCGACCAGCAGCGCAAGCGATCCCACCTATCAGCAGTTCATTCAGCAGTTCGGCACCCATTACTCCACTTCTGTGGGGTTTGGAGGGCGGGCCTACCAGTACACCGTGGTGGAAGCCACCACTTTCAGCAGCATGGTCGCCCAGAACATCGACATTCAAGCCGGGGCCTCGGGGGCTTTTGACATCTTCACCGGCAGCGCCTCTGGAAGCTACAACCAGCAAAACACCCAGAATTACCAGCAAGCCACCGAAAGCAGCACCACCCTGAAGAACTTCTCTGGAGGACGGCCCTTTGACGACTGGGACCACTGGGTGTCCAGCGTGGTGGATCAACCGGTCCCCATTGCCCTGACCCTTGCTCCGCTCTCCGACCTGCTGACCAGCACCAACTTCCCGAACGATGCCAACATCGGGACCAAACAGGGCTTTCTGGAAACCGCCATTTCCAATTACCTGCAAGCCAATGGTGCAGCTCTGGCCAACCCACAACCCCTGCAATCTGGCTCGACCCAGTTTTACCTGGTCAATGCCAACGGACAATTCCTGTCCCGCACCCAGGATCCCAGCGAGTCCGGCAACCTCGCCATGGTCAGCAACCCGACCTCCAGTGGAGCATTCATGTACAACGGGCCTTCCCCTCTGGCCCCGGACACCTTCATGGCCCTCACCAACAACACCTTCGGTGGGCATGTGGATGCAGCAGCAGATGGCGATCAGGTGGTGTTCACTTTTGCCTCCAACAACACCTACCTGCAAACACAAATGGTTTCGGTGTTCAACAATCCCGCCAACCCTGTTTCTGGACTGGGCACCCTTCCCAGCAGTGTGATGACCGGAGATCAGGTCTATGTGCTGCACAAAACCGCAGGGGCCATGCAAGCCTCTGGCAGTCAGGTGCTGGCCCAATCCAACCCCACTGCCGGGGATCCAAGCCTGATCTGGACGGTCATGGTGGGCAGCGGCGACTGAACCTCCCGGAACATGCTCCAAGAACCCGGCATCTTTTGCCTGTTTTGATGCTCAAGTCTTGCGGGCATGATCAGGCATGACTTTCATGCATCTGTCTTGACGCAAAATCCAGCAATTCACTTTTCCCTCTGGCAGATGCCAGAGGGATTTTTGAGGTTTTTCCAGCATGACATCCGACAACACACTGGCATGGTGCTCACTGGAGTTCAGAGCCTTTGAATGCCCTTTCAATCCGAGTTTGCAGCCCGGCTTTCACCTTGGGCCACTCTTCTTTCAGGATGCTGAACATCACCGAATCTCTGGCGTATCCGTCCGGGCGCACCTGATACCTTCGCAACACCCCTTCCCGGACGGCCCCGAGTTTCTCCATGGAACGCAAACTGCGTGCGTTGCGACTGTCCACTTTAAAATGCACCCGGTTGGCGTCCAGCACCTCAAAAGCCCGTTCCATCAAGAGCATTTTGGCTTCGGGGTTGGCGGTGCCTCCTCTGAATCTGGCGGTCAGCATGGTGCCAATTTCCATCCAGCGGTCTGCTTCACGCAGTTCACTGTAAGAGATGCGCCCAGCCACCTCGCCACTTTTCATGACCACCGCCCAGTTGATCCGATTGGGAAGGGCGTTCAGGTTCTGGATGTACTCTGTGAGGGATTCCAGGGTGGTTTCTGCAGGTCCACCTCTGGACAGGTAAAGGGTGGTGTCTTCATCCAGATGCTGGAAAATGCCTGCAGCGTGCGTTTCAGAGAGGGGAACCAGATCAAGGGTGCGTCCAGTCAAAATGCATTTTTCATTCCAGAGGCTCATGCCATCATGGTAATGGCAACAGGTCAGGTTGGCAGGATCCAATCTCGGGCTGGATCAGAGGTCCACCATCACCTTCATGGACTGGTGTTTGAATTCATCGGCGAACTGCAGGGCCTTCTGGGTGTCTTCCAGCCTGAAACGGTGGGTGACCATGCGGTCCAGATTCACCCGGCCCTCCTGCACCAACTGCAAAGCCGCAGGGTAGCAATTGGCATACCGGAAAATCCCCCGGATGTCCACCTCTTTGGAAGCGGCAGAAACGATGTCCAGAGACACCATCGGCTCGGGAGGGAGGCCCACCAGCACCACCACGCCACCGGGTCGTGCTGCCAGCATGCTCTGCTGGCAGGTTTTCAGGGTTCCGGCGGTTTCAAAGACCACATCTGCTCCAGCATGGCTCTCGGGCAGATCACGTCCGGTGATTTCACGGATGCGTTCCAGAGCGTTTTCATGACGGGCATTGATGGTGTGGGTGGCCCCAAGTTCACGGATCAGGTCCAGACGGTAATCTTCCAGATCCACGGCAATCAGGGTGGTGGCCCCGGCAGCCTTCGCAGCCTGCAAAGTGGTGCAGCCAATTGGACCTGCCCCATACACCACGATGGCATCACCAGACTTCACCCCTCCCCTTTGCACCGACCACACCCCCACCGCCAGAGGTTCAATCAGGGCCGCAGCATCATCTGAGACCCCTTCTGGCACTTTGAAGGCAAAATCTGCGGGCCACTCGACGCACTCCACAAACGCCCCATTCACCGGAGGGGTGGCCATGAAGGTCATCTCGGGACACAGGTTGTAGCGGCCTTTTTTGCAGTGCTCACACTTGCGGCAGGGATAGCCCGGCTCCAGCGTCACCCGGTCTCCGACTTTCAGGTGGGTCACGCCGGGTCCAAGTTCTTCCACAACCCCCATCGATTCATGCCCGAGGATCAGCGGTTCCTTGACCACAAAAGGTCCAATCTTGCCGTGGGTGAAGTAATGCACGTCCGAACCGCACACCCCCACCGTTTTGATCCTCACCCGCACGTTTCCAGCGCTGGGCGCAGGAATGGGACGTTCTTCTAGGCGCACATCTCGGATCTGGTGCAGAACAGCGGCTTTCATGGTCTGGGGGGTGCTTGTGGGTGGGTTGTCAGGGATGGATTGGGTCATGGGAGGGGGTCCTTTCGGGGTGTAGGGGCGAGGCATGCCTCGCCCTGCCGAGGGCCGAGAGCCAAGGGCAAAAAACGCAGAAGGCAGCGACCCCGCGCCGACCGAACCGCTTCGGAGGCGCATCTTGGGGTCAAGAAGAAGGCAGAAGGCGCAAAATGCTTCAGCAAATGCTTTGTGTCAAGCTGACGGCTGATGGCTGAAAGCTGACGGCTTACAACAGTCCATGCATCCGGTGCATCCATGTCCGGTTTTGCTGGTAGAGGTCCAGATACATGGGGTAAAACAGGCTGTACCTCTGGTGGTTTGCTGGATCAGGAGTGATCAGGTCCTGACCCGAGGTCCACTGTTCAAGGTCCTGCAAGGTCAGGTGCTTGGTGGCCAGTCCAGCCAGAAAAGCATTGCCATAGCTGGCCCCGAGGGTCACTCTGGGCAGGATCTGGGGGATCCCGGTGATGTCGGTGACCAGTTGCGGCCAGAAACGGCTCTGCGCTCCTCCGCCCACAGCCACCACCCGATTCACCTTCGCCCCGAGGGCTTGAAAGGTCTCCAAGTTGTGTCGGATGCCATATCCGACCCCTTCAAGGGTGGCGCGGAACAGGTCGCCTCTGGTGTGGTGGAGGCCCAGTCCGGCGTACATGCCTGTGGCCAGAGGGTCATTGATGGGGGTCCGTTCACCGCTGAAGTAGGGAAGCACCATCACCCCCTCACTGCCGACCGGAATTTTGCTGGCCTCTTCAAAGAGGGTGGAAAATGGGGCTTTTTCAGTGAGGTTTTGCCTGAACCATCCGGTCAGGGCTCCGGTGGTGGCCATTCCTGCTGCGAGGTTGATCTGGCCTTCAAAGGCTCCAGAGACGGTCCAGACTCTGGGATCGGGGGTAGGCTGATCTTGCACCAGAATGAAAAAAGTGGTGCTGCCGTACATCACCATCAGGTCACCCGCCTGAACCACACCCACGCTGATGGCTTCGCTGAGGGCGTCCACTGCACCGACCGTGACCGGGGTTCCCACTTTCAGGCCGGTGATGCTCGCAGCTTCGGGGGTCACGGTGCCTGCAATTTCATCGCTCCAACCGAGGTCAGGCAGCATGGAAAGGGGGCAGAGGTGCTCTGCATAACGCTGACTCCACTGTCCACTCTGGGGATCAAAGAGCGGCATGTAGTGGCTGGCGGTATGGCGGTCCATGATGTGCCGTCCGGTGAGCCTGAACCCGAGATAACTGCTGGCAGTGGTGAAGGTGTGGGTTTTGTTCCAGACCTCGGGCTCGTGTTTTTTCAGCCAGAGGATCTTGGGACCCACCGCCTGTGAGGTGAGGGTCATCTGGCTGAAAGCGTAGATATGCTCCTCGCCAATGAGGGTGTTCAGTTCCTGAATTTCCTGTGTGGCCCGGGTGTCCACGCCGTACAGGATGCCCGGTCTGAGGGGTCTCCCCTGTTGATCCAGAGGCAGCAGGCAGGGTCCAATGGCACTGAGGGCCACCCCGAGCACGTCATGGCCGGTGTAAGGTGCACCGTTCAGGAGCGTCTGGCACACCTCAATCACATCTTTCCACCACACCTGATCGGCGTCCTGCTCGGCCCAACCGGGGTGAGGACAGGAGACTCCGTGCTCCACCACGTGGGTTTTCAGCACCTGTCCGTGCAGGTCGGTGAGCACCCCTTTGGTGCTTCCGGTGCCCACATCAATGCCAAGAAGCAGGTCAGGCATGGTTCACCACACCGTGTAGCCGCCGTCGATGGTCAGCACACTTCCGGTCACGTAACTGCTGGCTTGCGAGGCCAGATAAACCACGCCGGGACCGATTTCCTCGGGTTCGGCAAGGCGACCCATGGGGATGGTGGAAAGCCACACCTCGCGCCATTCGTCGGTTTCCATGCCTTTTTTGGTGAGGGGAGTCGCCACATAGCCCGGTGCAATGGCGTTCACCCGCACCCCTTTTGCAGCCCACTCTCCGGCCAGAGATTTGCTGAGCATGATCACTCCGGCCTTGGAGGTGTTGTATGCGGCTTGCGGCTGGGGGTGGTTGGAGATGATGCCGCTCATGCTGGCAATGTTGATGATGCTGCCCTGTCCGCGCTGAAGCATGTGCATGCCAATGGTCCGGCAACAGGCGAACACCCCCGTCAAATTCACCTGCATGATGGTGTCCCATTCGGCGTCCGGGGTGTTTTCGGCTGGGGTGTTGCGCACGATTCCGGCGTTGTTGACCAGCACATCCACCTGCCCTGCTTCCTGCACAATCTCGGAGAAAACCGTTGCGATCTGCCCAGAGTCGGTGACATTGAGGGTTTTGAAGTGGGCACCCAGCGTGCGGGCTGCTTCTTTCCCAACCTCGGGGTTCAGGTCCACGATGTAGACCGTTGCACCGTGTGAGATGAGGTCTCTAGAAATGGCGTAACCGATGCCCTGTGCGCCTCCGGTGACGATGCAGACTTTGCCAGAAAGGTCAAAAAGATTCATGATGGGGCTCCTTCAAGGATCAAGGTGGGAGAGACAATGGCTTTGATGGAACCGGCTCTGGCAGCAATTTTCTGGTCGATGGCTTCGGAAAGCCCGGAGAGGGGCAGGGTGTCGGTGATCAGGTCACGCACTTTGACCTGTCCACTTCGCAACCACCTGAGGGCCAGAGGGATGGTGCTGTTCAGGGAAAAACTGCCCAGCACGGTCAGGTCTTTCCTGAAAATCTCGTAGGGGCTGACCTCAATGGTCACGTCTTCCGGTGCCACCCCAAACACCAGAATTTTTCCGCCGGGGATGGCATGCTGCACCATGTGCTGCTGGACTTTGGCCACACCCGTGGCTTCGGTGACGATGTCGAAGCCGTGCGGGAAAAGGGCTTTGATCTGCTCATCTGCTTCACTGGCCAGGAAAGTGTGGTCTGCCCCGAGTTTGCGGGCCAGATTCAGGCGCTCGGTCTGGGTATCCACCACGGCAATTTCACTGACCCCGCTGGCTTTGAGGGCCTGCATCAGCAAGAGTCCAATTCCCCCTGCCCCGTACAGCAGGGCCGTGGAACCGGGCTCGGGTTTCAGGCGGGTGATGCCCCACGCCACGCACCCGAGCGGCTCGGCAAAAACCGCTTCTTCGGGGGCAAGGTCGCTGGCGTCGTAGACCACGTTTGAGGGGGCGACCACGTATTCGGCAAATCCTCCAGCCCTTGTGACTCCAACAGCCTCGTAGTGCAGGCACTGGTGGCGCATGCCTTTCTGGCACATGATGCACGTTCCGCAGTTGAGGTCGGGATCGAGCACCACCCTCTGGCCTTCGCTGAAACCGCGTACATTTCCCCCGAGTGCAACCACTTTCCCAACAATTTCATGGCCGGGAATCAGGGGAAGCTTGGCGTGAAAGTGGCCTTCAAGCAGGTGGGCGTCGGTGCCGCACACCCCGGCCAGTTCCACCTGAATCAGCACGTCGTCCGGGCCGACTTCGGGCAGGGGAACCTCCTGATGTTCGATGGTGTGGGGGGCGGTGATCAGGGCTGCACGCATGGTGGAAGGAAGGTTCATTTGACAGCTCCAAACGTCAGTCCGCGAATCAACTGTCTCTGGGCAAACCAGCCGAAAAGCATCACGGGGGCAATGGTGAGGGTGGCAGCAGCAGACATCTGGGCCCAGAACAGTCCCTCAGAGGTCTTGAACGAACTGATGTAAACAGAAAGCGGAGAAGCGTCAGAAGAGGTGAGGTTCACGGCAAAGAACACTTCGTTCCATGCGAAAATCACGCACAACAGGGCAGTGGAGGCAATGCCGGGGAGGGCCAGCGGGAGCACCACCTGAAAGAATTCCTGCCAGAGGCTTGCCCCATCCACTTTGGCGGCTTCAATGATCCCGAAAGGAATTTCGCTGATGTAGGAGTGGACCATCCAGACCACCAGAGGCAAATTGATGGTGGTGAACATCAGGATCAAGCCCAGGTGGGTGTCCAGCAAACGGGCATCCCGGAAAATCAGGAACAGGGGCACAATCACACCGACCGGAGGCATCATCTTGGTGGACAGCATCCAGAGCAGGGTGCTTTTGGTGCGCTTGCCGGGGTACAGGGCCATGGTGAATCCCGCAGGCACCCCGAGCAAAAAGGCGAGGAGGGTCGATCCGCCCACGATCAGCACGGAGTTTTTCAGGAAGGGACCGTAGGTTTCCAGCGCTCTGGCAAAGTTCTCAAAGGTGGGCGTGAAGAAGAAAATGGGTGGGGTGGCAAAGGCCTGCGCTTCGGTTTTGAAGCCTGCCAGCACCATCCAGACCAGCGGAAACAGAAACAGGAACAGCAAGAGGTAAGTCAGGACGGTCAGCAAACTGCCTTTGATGTGGACCAAAAGGTCCTTGCGGGCAGCTTTGGCGCGGTTTGAGGGAAGGGTGGTGGTCATGCTTTGCCTCCAGAGATGTTGCGGCCAATGATGCGCAGCACCACACTGGACACCATGTTGGTGAACAGCACCGCCAGCACGCCTGCCGCAGATGCCAGGCCAATGTTGTACTCGGCGAAAGCCTTCTGGTAAATGAAATAAGGGATGGTGGTGGTGGAAATGCCGGGTCCTCCAGAGGTGGAGGTGTAAATTTCCCCGTACACCTGCATCAGGAAGATGGTTTCCAGCAGGATCACCACTTCCAGAGAGCGCATCCAGTGGGGAAGCACGATGTACCAGAACTCCTGCAGGGGGGTGCAGCCGTCCAGACGGGCAGCTTCAAGCTGGTCCTCGGGCAGGGATTGCAGTCCGGTCAGGAGGATCAGGGCGGCAAACGGGGTCCATTCCCAGGTCACCATCGCCACGATGCTTTGCATGGGGTACTGGGAGAGGAAATCCACCGCAGGAAGACCCAGTTGCTGGCTGACCCATGCAAAAAAACCGAACACCGGGTTCATCAACATGTTCTTCCAGACCACGGCGGTCACCACAGGCATCACCAGAAAGGAACTGATGAACAGGGTTCTGACCACCGGGCGACCAAAGAACGGGCGGTTCAAAAGAAGGGCAATCAGGGCACCAATCACCACCGAGAGCACCACCACGCTGAGCATCAGGACCACGGTGTTCAGCATCACATGCAGATTCTGGCTGTCTGTGAACAGGGTCAGGTAGTTGCCAAAACCCACAAAGGGACGGTCATCGGGGATGGTGAGGTTCCATTTGAAAAAGCTGTAGTACACCGTCATCAAAAACGGCACCTGGGTGGCGACGATCAGGTACACCAGAGCGGGAACCAGCAGCAAAACTGCGGGCATGTTGATGGGCTTTCTTTTGGATTCTTGTGTTGTTGGAACAGAACGCATCATTGGAGGCTCTTTCTGTGTGGGCCAGAGGGCTCTGGCAAAAAGGGCGGCTTGAAAGGAAAGCCTGCATCAACGTGAAAGGGGGAAGTGCAGGGGACGTAGGGCCAAGGGCAGGGGCGCATACAGGGCTGGAGCATTTTGGATTCTGGATGCTGCGTCCATGCAAAGAAGGTGCAAAAGGGGTGGACGAATGGGAGGGCCCTTTTGCACCTTCTGTTCAGGGATTACTTCTGGTATCCACCGTCTTTGGAGACTTTCTCGGCTGCGGTCTGGGCCTGTTTGAGGGCCTGATCCACGGTCATCTGACCGGAGAGCACACCTGCAAGGTACTGACCAACTTGCGTCCCGAGGGCCTGGAATTCAGGGATGCCCACGAACTGCACGCCCTGATAAGGCACGGGGTCCTTGGTGGGTTTGGTGGGATCGGCACGCTTGATGCTGTCCAGCACGATTCCAGCGAAGGCACCTGCGGCTTTTTTGTACTCGGGGTTCTGGTAGGTGGAGTTGCGGGTTCCGGGAGGCACAGAAGCCCAGCTGCCTTTTTCCTTGGCGACCAGAGCGATGTACTCTTTGCTGGTGGCCCAGGTCACGAATTTGAAGGCTTCGGCTTCGTGTGTGGTGCTCTTCGGAACAGCCAGAGACCATGCCCACAGCCAGTTGCTGCCTCTGGGGGTGCCGGGCCCGGTGGGTGAGTTGGCAAAGCCCACGTTGGCAACCACTTTGCTCTGTGCAGGATCGGTCACGAATCCGGCAGCCACGGTGGCGTCAATCCACATGCCGCACTTGCCCTGAGCAAACAGGGTCAGGTTTTCGGTGAAGCCGTTGGAGGTCACTCCGGGAGGGCCGTATTTCTTGATCAGGTCGGTGTAGAAGGTCATGGCTTTCTTCCACTCGGGGCTGTTGAGGGTGGCGTTCCAGTCCATGTCGAACCAGCGTCCGCCGAAGGTGTTGACCACCGTACCGAAAACGGCCATGTTTTCGCCCCATCCGGGCAGGCCACGCAAGCAGATGCCGTACTGGCCTTTCTCGGGTTTGTGGAGGGCTTTGGCGAAACGCTCAATTTGCGTCCAGGTGGGCTTGACGGGCATTTTGAGGTTGGCCTGTGCAAAGAGGTCTTTGCGGTAGAAGGTCATGCTGGATTCGGCGTAGAAAGGCAGGGCGTAGAGTTTTTTGTTGTAGGAGAGGCCCAGACGCACGGGTTCCAGCACATCGTTCAGGTCGTAGCTTTTGGCGATGTCGGGGTTTTTGGTGAACTGGGCACTCAGGTCTTCCAGCCAGCCGTTTTTGGCCCAGATCGGCACTTCGTAGGTGCCCACGGTGGCAATGTCGAAGGTTCCCGCTTTGGAGGCCACATCCAGAGTGATTTTCTGGCGCAACTCGTTCTCAGGCAAGACCACCCATTTGACTTTGATGTCGGGGTTTTGCTTTTCGAACTCGGGGGTGAGTTTTTGCATGGTCACCATGTCGGGGTTGTTCACGGTGGCGATGGTGATGGTGGTGGCGGCAAAGGCTGAGGAACCCAGCCCCAGCATGAGGCTGACTGCGTACAACTTGTTCATGTTTTTCCCTCCGGGCGCTTGATCGAGACAGCGTGTCTACAGCCGAACCACAGGATGTCCTGTCGGCAAAAGTTCTGTGCTGTTGGGTAATGGTCTCGTGTCCATAGTTAAGCACAATCTGCTATCATTGTCTAGTGGCACAGCGCATGGCTTTTGAGCGAGTCCAAAAGTCCCGCTGAACTTCACCCAACCAGAGCACCGGCCTTACAAAAAAGGGTCTGGGTGGAAAGCCCACGGTCTTCAGCCTTGGGATGCCAGAACCCAGCCGCCCATCAGGGCGGGAAGCTCAGGCCTTTGCCTTAAGCCTCGGCTTTTACCCTTTAAAACTCAGGGTAAAAAAGCTACGCTTTTAGTGTGATTGTCCTTGAGTACAAGTTGGTGGCTACCAACAAGCAACAGCAGGCAATGGATGAAGCCATTCGCACTGCCCAGTTTGTGCGTAACGCCTGCTTGCGACTCTGGATGGATGCAAAGGATGCCGAGAAAAGCGTGGGTAGGAATGAGATTTCCAAGCACACCACCAAGCTCCGCGCTGAGTTTGAATGGGCCAACAAGCTCAACTCCACTGCTGTGCAGGCTGCGGGTGATCGGGCATGGTCCGCTATTTCCCGCTTCTATCACCATCACAAGAAGGGCATCCAGCCTGTGGGCTTCCCCAAGTTCAAGAAAAACACCCGCAGCGTGGAGTACAAAGGATCAGGTTGGAAGTTGGATGCGGCCAACAAGAGACTGACACTGACGGATGGCTTCAAGATCGGGGTGATGAAACTCAAAGGTTCTTGGGACTTGATGCTCTACCGTTTGGAAGACATCAAACGCCTGAGAATCTTGAAGCGGGCTGACGGTTACTACGCCCAATTCCTCATCGACGCAGAACGACACATGGATCTTGAACCCAGCAGGAAGACCATCGGGCTTGATGTGGGTTTGAAGTCGTTCTATACGGATTCTGAGGGCCATGAAGAACCCAGTCCTCGCTTCTACCGCAAGGCAGAAGGGGCACTCAAGAAATTGCAGCGCCGGGTGAGTCGGAAGGTCAAAGGCTCTAACAATCGCAAGAAAGCAGTCAAAAAGTTGGGCAGAAAGCACCTGAAAATCGGGCGTCAACGTAAAGACCATGCCCTCAAACTGGCACGGTGCGTAGTCATGTCTCACGATGTGGTGGCGTTTGAAGATTTGAAGGTCAAGAATATGGTCAAAAACCGCAAGCTCGGTAAAAGCATTCAGGATGCCAGTTGGCGAGCATTCCGCCACTGGTTGGAATACTTTGCAAAGATCATGGGCAAGATTGCCATTCCGGTGAATCCTGCGTATACATCCCAGATGTGTTCTGGATGTGGTCAAACAGTCAAGAAAGACCTGAAGACCAGAACTCATCTTTGTGGGTGCGGTACAGTGCTGGACCGTGACCATAATGCGGCAATCAACATTTTAAGAGCAGGACTCCGTATGGTGGGGCACACCAAAACGTCTGGGGAAACCCAGGAAACGCTTGTGGAGATGGAAGAAGACCAGCCAAAGCTGGCATCTATCGCTGAAGCAAGAATCCCACAGCTTTAGCCGTGTGGAGTGTCAAAATCATCTAGCAGGAGACCACCTTGGCGACCATCAATGATGTTGCAAAACTTGCAGGCGTTTCCCCCACCACCGCCAAACGGGCCCTGAACGAGCCCCACAAACTCCAGCCTGCCACCCTGCAGAAAGTGCAGTGGGCCATTGAACAACTGGATTACGAACCGGACCTCACCGCCGGAGCCCTCAGGCGTGGCCGCAACCTCACCGTGGGCCTGTTGGTCGGTGACATCGTCGAGCCGTTCTTCGCAGAACTGGCCCGAGGCATCGGTGACCACCTCAGGAAAGCCAATTATGGTTTGCTGCTGGCAGACAGCGGCTACCAGTCCGAAATCGAACGCCACAACCTCCGGCACCTTGCAGGCCAGAGGGTCAGTGCCCTGATCATCCGCCCGGCATACGGGCAGCACAACCGGGATTATTTGCTCAAAATGCAGGAAAAAGGCACATACATCATCGAGGTGGACCACCACATGGACGACAGTCCCTTCGATTTTCTGATGCTGCACCACGAACAATGCATCCAGCTGGGGCTGCAACACCTCTGGAAACTCGGGCACACCCGCATTGCAGGACTGGGGATTCACCACCCCGAGCTTCACCCCGAGTGGCGTGCTTATCACTTTGAAAGGATCATGAAGGGCAAAGGTTACGCCATTCCAGACGCCTACCGCCGCCTCATCGAATACAACGAGCACGAAGCTTACCTGCTGGCCCGCGACCTGCTGCAACTTCCAGAGCGCCCCACCGCACTTTTTGCCTTCAACGGCACCGAAGCCATCGGTGCTTACCGGGCCATTCAAGAATTGGGCTTGCGCATCCCAGAGGACATTTCCCTGCTGGCCTTCGACAACCTGACCTGGACTTCTCTGGTGAAGCCCGGCATTGACGTGATCGAGCAACCTGTGCACGACATGGCGGCCCTGCTCACCCGTCAGGTGCTGCAAAACATTGATGGAGCGGGCAAACCCATGAAGAAACTCATGGAAGGGAAATTGGTTGTGCGTGGCAGTTGTGCTGCACCTGCGTTTTAAACCGACAAGTGCCTTGGGCAGAATCTCAAAGCATCAGGCTCTTAAGCAGGATGACTTCAGCAGAACAGGGATCAATGGAAAGCCACCTGCACATCTTCACCTGCTTGCTGGCAGGTGTAAGGGAAATGGGCCAGAATAAGGTCGGTGTTGTTTTCCATGGCATCCATGTGGGTCACCACCTTGAAAGCGCCAGGTTGTCCAAGTTCATGGTCAATCGAGACAGCTGGACCCCTCAAAGCACCGGTATGCCTGAGCAAAGAGATTGCTTTGTGCCAGCACTTGCTGATGAAGATGTTTTTTTGAACCCGTTGCCATTCTTCCACCGTGATGGGATGATCGGTGGTCACTCCTGCACCATCCTGAATCACCATGTTGGCTTGGTGTTGTTTTTGTGAACAGGTGAATGCCGTGGAGATTTTGTGCTCAAAAGCATTGAGCGCCACCATGTTGCCATCCCAGTAGAAAGACCCTGGTCTCCCAGATGCACGTGTCATGGTTTTGGCATCGAATTCCACCGATTCAGGGGATCTGAGTTGTTGTCTTGCCAATTGCATGCACTGCTCGACGAATTGTTTTCTCTGAACAGCCCATTGTTCCAGCACTTGCGGTTCAATGGGAGGGCCACCCAGAGGTTTTCCTGCTGCATCCAGCAAAACCACATCGGAAAAGACCCCCTCTTTCTGGATACAGGTGAAAGACACACGTTTGGCCGTTGCTGAACTGTCGGTCACTTCTACTTGACCGGTGACTCTCATGCCCTCTGGCTGTTTCTGAAGCTTGTGCGAAATGATGTTTTGCCAGCGGAACTTCGAGGGCTCCCTGAAGTGCCGGGTGACTTCTCTGGTGCATGACGCCACAAAGGGAACCTCGGGGATGCTGGATCGCACCTGGGTTACAGGGTTTTGCGTTTTCTGTGGACCATTTGTTTTCATCAACAAAGCAGCAAAGTCTGGATGGTTCTGCATGCAGACAAAGGGGATGACTTGTACGGACTTTGGATCTTGGTATTTTGTGACCGTGACACGGCTTTCAAAGAGGTAAGCTCCAGCCTGACCCCGGACAGACCCTGCGGAGAAAGACCCCCACTTTAAGCCCTCTTGAACTTCGATCTGTTTCTGCACAGCTGTCAGACAGGTGGAAACAAATGCATGTTTTGTGATCCCTTGGAATTCTGTTAGAGACATGGGTTTCTGGGCATCTGCTTCCAATGATCCCATCAGGACTGTTTCTGTCTGGCCCTGGTTTTGCAAACAGACGACGGGAAGAAATGTGCTCGATTCAGAATGACCAGCAGGGTAGAATTTGCCAGTCATTCTGAATCCGGATTCTCCCTGCAACAAACTGGATGTTTCAAACTCTGTTTTTGTTGCATCAGGGTCGCCTGTTTGCTTTCTGAGATCAGCACTGCAATTTGCCAGCAAGTCTTGCATTTCTTCTGTTAAATGTTGAGCGGGCGATTTTTGAACGGGTTGAACAGATTGTTGTGACCGATCCTGTGGTGATGAGCGTTGAGAATGCAACAAGAGTCCAGCCAGAATCAATACAATTCCGACCATCACAGAAAGCTTCCAGAAAGATGGTTTTGATTTGGGTGACAATGCAATTGGATTTGATTTTTCAAGAAATTTTGGAGACATATATCTCCAGAGTATCATGCAGCGACAGTGCTGTTCACATGGTTGTGGCAGCAGATGATGTGGCAACAAGAGGGTTTTTCTGTTCTCAACCGCTGCTTCGTTTGATGTCGACCTGAACAGGGGAATCAGCCCCTCCACACTTGTAGAGGCTGGAATGAAGACATGGAAGCACCGATTTCAGGTTGTCATCCATGGTGCCAAACTTGATTTTTCCCCATCGCACTGCAGAGGCAGGGAAAAATCAAAATGGTCTGGTTCACCTTGGCAAAATGGTGCCAATGGCCGTGGCCACCTGTTTTTCTTCCCCTTCTTTGACCACGTAAATGTCACACTGGCACACCGCCTGACGCTGCCCAGAGGACAATGCTCTGGCCCGAGCGATCAGCTTTTCTCCGATGGCTGGCCGCAGGTAATGGATTTTGAATTCGGAGGTGAGCACCTGGGATTGGAGGGCTGCCGCACCTGCGAAAGCCAGAGCGGTGTCGGCAAGGAAACTCAGGGCTCCGCCGTGGGCAGTGCCGTACTGCTGGGTGTAGTGGGGGTGCAGGGGCATCACGATTTCGGTGCCTTCGGCTGAGCACCGAACGATTTCGGTTTCCATGTGCATGCTGAAAGGTTGCTGGGACAGAGCATCTCGGGCGAGGGTCAAAAAGTCCATGGGGCCTCCTTAAACTTGTACTGGGTTTAATTGTATATCAAATCCAGAAAAGCTGCTTTTGCATGATCTGGAAAACAAATTTTCGGGCAGTGCCTTTCAGCACTGCCCTTGCCCCTAACGTCTTGCCTTCTAAAGTTGTGACGCGTTCCCCTGTGACTGAACGTTCCCTCGCTCAGTCCTCTGTAGTGTAAAGGGTTGGGTGCACAATGTCAAGCTTTTTCTGCATTTTGTCAGTTTGATTTTTGACAAATTGCAAATCTTGGCTCTTTTTGTAGATTTATAGAGCATTTTTTTGCAGTTTGTTCAGATTTTTTCTGACAACAGGAGGGATAGCCAGAGGGGTGTGTGATGTGCCACAATGAACTCAAATATGTTGCTGGATGACCAACTTTTTTCCCTGCTGCTCGGTGCGATTTCAGAACACCGACTTCCTCCAGGCACCCGTTTGCCCGAGGAAACCCTTTCCAAAATTTTCAAGGTCAGCCGGGAACGCATGCGCAAAGTGCTGCTCAGGCTCAGCGAGACCCGCTGTGTGCAACTGACCCCCAATGTGGGCGCAAGGGTGGCCGCTCCCACCCTGCAGGAAGTGGAAGACCTTTTTCAAACCCGCCTGCTCATCGAAACCGAAACCGTCAAACTGGCAGCCCAGAAATGGACCGAACCCCAGATGCATGCCCTCAGGGCACACCTGCAAGAAGAAGAACAAGCCCGCGTGCAGCACAACCTGCCTGAACAGGTGCGCCTCACCGGGCTTTTTCACATCAAAATTGCGGAAATGGCTGGAAATGCTTTTCTGACCCGCTTCATCACCGAACTGGTCTGGCACACCGCCCTTGCCGTTTCATTGTATGGACTCTCCAGAACATCAGAATGCACCGAACTGGAGCATCAGGACCTGCTGGACGCCATCCAAAACAGAAATGTTCAAGAGGCCATCGACATCATGCGAGAGCATCTTGAACATGTGCAAGAAGGTCTGGGAGACGAACCCCGCACCTTCGAAAAAGTGAATTTGCAAGAAGTGTTGGCCCCTCTGGTGGCCCAGTTTCAAGCCCACGAACTGCAGAATTGAAACCTTCAGTGGGTTGCCGTGCGTTTGCCGCCCGAGAACAGGCGCACATACCAGGGCTCTGGGGCATGCACAGGCTCAACATTGATCGAGACATGGCGCACCGGTTCGGCATGGTATTCGCGTTTCCAGCGGTAACCGATCACTTCCAGACCCAGCAGGTTCAGGCCGCGCAAAATGGCGTCCAGACGGTCGTCGTTTTTGGGGGTGTGGATGCGCAAGGAGAAATCGCCGAGCACCCCATAAGCAAAGTGTTCGAGTTGTTCGGTGGGCTGCAAAAGGGCGCGGACTTGTTCGGGGCGGTAGGTGCCAGCAATTTCCAAAATCAACATGATGTCCTCCCTTAACCCGAAAAATCTGGGTTAAAGATGCGTGTGAGAAAGAGGTTTCGGTCCTGCCTGTCGCTTGGGGAATGTCCCTGAGATCAGCTTACCCTGACCCTCAACTTTGTCCAATCGGAAAACCAAGCCGCATGGAGGACCACATATCGGAAAAACCGATTTAACCCCTTTCTCTAGCAGAATTGGCGGATGGCCCCCACCCAAGTCCCCCCTACACTGAACACATGAAACTGACCCACTTGAGGGCACTGGTTGCCACAGCCGACACCCGCAACGTTTCGGAAGCCGCTCTGGAACTGGGTTTGTCCCAGTCCTCGGTCAGCGAAGCCCTCGCTGCACTGGAGCAACACCTGCAAGGCACCCTCGTGGAAAGGGGCCGCTTCGGGGCCAGACTCACCCCCCTTGGGGAACAGGTGGTGGTGCATGCCCGCAGTGCTCTGGCCGCCATCGAAAGCATCGAGCAGGAGGTGTCCCTGTCCAGAGGGGCCATTCAGGGCAGTTTGCGCATCGCCACCTTTCGCAGCATCGCCAGTCAGGTGATTCCTCCGGTGATGGCCCGCCTGAAGCAAACCCATCCCAACCTGAAACTCGACCTGATCGAGTGCATCAAGTGCGAACAGGACGACCTGCTGGGTCCGATCCATGCAGGCACCGCAGATCTGGCCTTCTTGCCCCAGTGCAACAGCGCAGAATTCATGTCCTGGACCCTGATGGACGATCCTTACATGGCTCTGGTTCCAGAGGGGTGGATCAGCAAAGACACCCTGCACCCCTCTGACCTGAACAACCACCCCCTGATCATGGCGCGTGGAGGCGACTGCACCAACCGGATCATGGCCTACCTTGCAGAAGAAAAGGTCATGCCCACCGAAATCCTGAAGGTCAGTGAGGACTTCACCATGTACAACATGGTCGGGCAGGAACTGGGGATTGCCCTCAGCCCCAGACTGGCCATCGACTACGTGCCCAGAGGGGTGCGGATGCTGCCTCTGGAGGTGCCTTTGCAGCGCACCATCAGCCTTGCGGTACGGCAAGGGGGCCTGAAGATGCCTGCAGTGCGGCAATTCATCCGCCTTTTGAAAGAACTCCTGCCCGAGAGTGCCCTCCCCCATCTGGAAGTCAAATCTGAAACCCCTGCTGAAAAACAGAAATCCCGATCCTGAGGCAGGTTTGAGGTTGTATTGCTAAAGGGCTGCGTTTTGCAGCACAGCCCAACCTGCTTAGCGCAGGGCAATACCCAAAACCCCTGTGCATCTTCCTGGAAAGACACACAAGGGCAATCTTGCAACTCACTCGTACCTGAGGGACTCCACCGGATCCAGCAAAGAAGCCCTACTGGCCGGGTAATAGCCAAAAAACAAGCCGACCCCCAGACTGAACAAGAAAGCCATCCCCATGCTGGAAAGTGAAGGCACCGGAGGGGTGCTGATGAGTGCCCCCACTCCGTAAGCCAGACCAAGCCCCACCAGAATCCCGAGGACCCCGCCACTGAGAGACAGCAAGGAAGCTTCGATCAAGAATTGGGTGCGGATGCCCTGTGGGGTGGCCCCGAGGGCTTTGCGGATGCCGATTTCGCGGGTGCGTTCGGTGACACTCACCAGCATGATGTTCATGATGCCGATGCCACCCACCAGCAGACTGATCCCGGCCACGCCTCCCAGAAAAAGTGTAAGGGTCAGGGTGATGGTGGAAAGGGACTGCAGCAAATCCGCCTGATTCTGGATGCTGAAGTCCCGGCTGTTTTCATCCATGGTGCGGTGCCGGGCATCGAGCAGTGCTGTGAGGTCTTCTTGCAATGCTGTGAGGTCTTCTTTGTCGGTGGCCTGCACATAGATGGTGGAAAGGTTGCCATTTTCATCCCGACTGAGGGTGCTTTCGAAGGTCTCGAAAGGAACGATCACCTGGGTGTTGGGGCTGATCAAACCATTGTTGCCTTTGTCTTCCAGAACCCCCATCACCGTGAACACCTGGTTGTTCAAACGGAAGGTGTTTCCGAGGGCATCCCCAGCAGGGAAAAGGGTGGTTGCCACTTCATATCCGATCACGGCAACTTTGCGTCGCCCCTGTGCCTCGGAGGAGGTGAAGAAACCGCCCTCTTCAGGGGTGCTGTTGCGCACCTGTTCATACTCAGGACTGGATCCAATCACCGTCACAGAGAGGTTTTCTCCATCCCTGCGGGCCTGTGTGGTGGTCTGGGTGCTGGGCGCAACCCCCGAGATCCGCCGGGGATCGTATGTCTGGATGGCTTTCAGGTCGGCCCGGGTGAGGGTGGCCCGGCTGCTCTGGCGAACCAGTCCGGTGCGGCTGCTGGCGTCGCTGTTGATGGTGAGCAGGTTGGTCCCGAGCCCTTCCAGTGAACCGGTGATGCTGCGGGTGGAGCCTGCCCCGATGCTGGTGAGGGCCACCACCGAAGCCACCCCGATGATCACCCCGAGGGCGGTGAGGGTGCTGCGCATGGGGTTGGCCAGAATGGCCCGCCATGCTGTGCTGAAAACCTCCATGTCAGACCTCCTCCAAAAGGCCGTCCCGGACCCTGAGGGTGCGCGAGGCATGCCGGGCAATGTCGGGTTCGTGGGTGATCAACACCACCGTGGCCCCTTCGTGATGGAGTTCATGAAAAAGCCCCATGATTTCCTCGCCGGTGCGGGTGTCCAGAGCCCCGGTGGGTTCGTCGGCCAAAAGCAGGCTCGGGCGGGTGATCAGGGCACGGGCGATGGCGATGCGCTGCTTTTGACCCCCAGAAAGCTGGGGAGGTTTGTGGTGGGGTTTGTCGGAAAGGCCCACCCGTTCCAGCAAGGCCATGGCCCTCTCACGGCGTTCTTTTGCAGGCACCCGGGCGTAAATCAGGGGCACTTCGAGGTTTTCCAGCACAGTCAGTCTGGGCAACAGGTAAAAGGCCTGAAACACAAAACCAATCTTCTGGTTGCGCATTCCAGCCCGCTCGGTTTCCTGCAGGGCAGAAACGTCCTGCCCATCCAGCAAGTATGTTCCCGAGGTGGCGGTGTCCAGCAGTCCCAAAATGTTCATCAGGGTGGATTTTCCACTGCCTGACGGTCCGATGATGGCGGTGAACTCCCCTCGCTGGATGTCAAAACTGACCCCCTTGAGGGCCTGAAAGGCCTGATCGCCCAGCAGGTAACTGCGCGTGAGGTCCTGCGCGGAAATCACTGGACTCTGGCCTGAGACAGCAACCATCACTGCACCCCCGGATTGGGCGGAATCAATCCCCCCGAGGGGGCACGGCTGGTTTTGCGTTCAGGCAACACCAGAGTCTCTTGCCCTTGCAAACCCGACAACACCACCACATTCAAACCGTCCCCATCGGTCACTTTGACGGTGCGGCTTTCGGTGCGGGTGTCATCCTGTTTCACTTCGACGGTGCTGGTGCCATTCAGGGTCTTCACCGCCTTCTTGGGAATGATCAGGGCGTTTTGCATGCTCTGCACCACGATTTCTCCCTGCGCACTCATGCCGGGTCGCAGGCGTTTCTGGGGGTTGGGCAACTGCACTTTCACATAAAACACCGGGATGTTCTGCTGGAGGGTGGCTTTCGGGCTGATTTCAGAGACCTTGCCTTTGAAGGTCTCACCGGGAAAAGCGTCGAGGGTCACGGTGGTCAGGTCTCCCACCTTCACCTGACGGATGCCGGTTTCATCCACTTGCATGGGGAGTTCCAGCGTTTCATCCTGCCCGATTTGCACACTGACCCCGCTGGACGCTGCACCCACCGTTCCAGTCACCTCCAGCACCTGGCCCTCCAGAGGGGCTTTCAGGGTGTGCTTTTCCAGTTGCAGTTCAGCACCCTGCAGGTTGATTTTGGCGTTTTGCACACTGAGCAGGGCATTCTGGATGGATTGCTGGTTGCTGTTGAACTGGGTTTGCTGGGTGTTGAGGGCAGAGCGGTACGCCACTTCCGCAGAATTCAGGGTGTCTCTGGCTTTCTGGAGGGCTGTCCGGGCATCCTGCAAAGCCTGCTGGCTGACCCCTCCGGCCTCCAAAAGCCGCCCATTGAGCTGAACGGTTTCCTGTGCAGCCTGCACATCCCGCCGGGCGTTGTTCAGGTTCACCCGTGCGCTTTCCACCGCCTGTTGCTGGGAACCCTGATTGTCTCTGGAAGACAGTCTGGCGTTCTGCAGGTTGTTCTCGGCGGTCTGCAGGTTGCCTCTGGCCGTTTCCAGATCGTTGCGAACCTGCTGGGCATCCAGTTGAAGGAGCACCTCTCCGGATTTCACCCGGGTACCTTCTTTCACCAGAGCCGTGACCGTCCCGGTCACCTCTGGACGCAGTTCTTGCACCGCTGTGGCTTGCAGGGTTCCAGACCCACTGACTTTCCACTCAAACACCCCGCGTGTGGCCTGCACGGTCTCCAGAGCCTGAGCCGGAGGGGTGGGTTTGGGCAGGAGCACGACCGCCCCGACCAGCAGGGCTGGCACCAACCACCACCACAGGCGTTTTCTGCTGCCCTGCGGTTTTTTTCTTGCTGCAGTGGTCATCTGGGACCTCCCACATCGTTCCCGGCAGCTGCTCCGAGCGACAACAACCCCTTGTGGAAGTTGTTCTGGGCCTGCAGCAAGCCCAGTTCACTGTTCAGCACGTTCACCTGACTTTGCAAGACCTCCACTTTGGCCACCTGTCCGTTCTTGAAGCGGGCTTCGGTTTGTTTGAGGGTCTCCCGGCTGTTTCCGAGGGCTTTTTGTTGCAACTGCACTTTCTTCCAGAGTTCCTGCTGTTTCTGGTGGGTGTCGGTGAGGGTGTTGAAGGCCGACTTCAGGGTGTTCTCCAGGGAGCGTTTGCGGGCATCAAGGGTGCTGCGGGCATCCTGCAAAGTGCTCTGTGGAGTGTAATCGTTGTTGCTCAGGGCGAGCTGCAACTCTGCACTTCTGACGTTCTGGCTGGCCTGCACCACACTGCTGAGTTGCCCCTCAAGGCCCTGTTTGAGGTCATCGAGATTCACTGTGAACGCCACCGGGGCAGGCAAAGGCTGGGCTTCCAGATCGCTGAGGTTCTGTCCGAACAGTTTGCTGAGCTGCAAGCTGTAAATGGGGATGTTGCTCTGGAGGCTTTCCAGATTCTGCTGGTCCGACTGCAAGGACTGCTCTGCATTGTCCACATCCAGAGCGGTGGCATTCTTCAATTGCTGTTTGGCCCTCTGGATGTTCAATTTGGTGCGGGAGAGTTCCACTTGCGCTTTCATCACCTCCAGGTTCTTCTGGGCTTCAAGGAGCTGGGTGTAACTGTTCAGCAAGGATTGCTGCACCTGCAATTCGCTGGCTTTCAGGTTCACTTTGGCCAGCGTGAAAGCCTGTTCTGCGGCCAGCAGGTCAGCGGCGAGAGCCGTGGGGTCCTGTTGCCGGATGTTCCAGTCATTGAGGGCATTTTGCAGGTCACTGCGGGCGTTTTGCAGGTCCGGGTTTTGCTGCAAGGTGTTCTGCCATGCGTTCTGGAAGCTGAGGGGAGCAGCGAGGGAGGTGGAAGCCAGAAAAAGGGTGAGGGTCAGCATTTTCATAAAGGTTCTCCTGTGGCAATGCGCAAACGCAGGGCTTGCAGGTACGCATTTCGGTGGGTTTGCTTGAGATTTTCCTGAGCGGTTTTGAAGGCCAGTTCGGCTTCCAGCAGGTCCTGTTTGGTGATCAGTCCCAGCGAGAGGCGTTTTTCTTGCACCTCCAGCTGGTTCCCGGCTTGCCGGAGTTGCAGGGTGCGCTGTTCCAGTTGCTGCACCTGTTCGAGATACAGGTGGTACTGGCTGGTGATGTTCTGCAATGCGGTGTTCAGGGCCTTCTGCACCGCCCATTCCTGCAGTTCTTGCTGGTTGATCAGGCTTTGCAAGGTGTACGGTTGCTGGGCATCGAGGGGCAAGTTCAATTGCAAACCCACCGCATAACCGAAACTGTTCTGTCCTGAAGACCCCAGAGGGTAATTGGCTGAGGCCCCCCATTTGCCGGTTTTGAGGGAAAAATCACTGCTGAACGTCCAGCCTCCCGGCAAATTCCCGAGTTTGCCGTTCACGGTGAGGTCCGGGAGGGCAGCGGTGAGTTGCTGGGCCTGGACGACCTCCTGGCGTTCTTGCAAAACCAGTCTGGCTTTTTGCACGGTGGGGTGGCGTTCGGCCTTTTTCAAAAGCACGTCTAGATTGGAAAATGCCGGAAGGGTGAGGGCCGGATCGGTGGTCTCCCCTTCTTGCACTTGCATCCCCAGCAGCAAAGAGAGGCTTTGCAGGGCAGATTGCACTGTGTTCTGGCGGGATTTCAGGGTGTTCTCTGCATTCAGAAGTTCCAGACGGGCACGGTCCAGCGCATCCTGTGTGGCCTGCCCAAGTTGCCTTTTTTGTTCTGTGCTCTGCACTTTCAGCGTCTGGACTTCAAGTTGCAAACGGGCCAGTTCGAGTTGCGAGCGGGCATCTTCCACCTGAAGGTATGTCTCGGTGACCTGCAAGAAAGCCTCAGATTTTTGGGTTTGACGGTCCAGTTGGGCTTCCAGCAAGGCACGCTCGGCGCTTCTGAGGTTCAACGCCGAACTGGACCATGGGGTCACATCCCAGCTGGCTTTTCCGGTCACGGAACCCGAAGTGCTGTCTGTTGGTGGACTGAAGTTGCCGGACACATTGAGGTTGGTGCTGAATTGAAAAGCAGGACCAGTGGCAGACAGGGCCTTCTGGTGTGCCAATTCAGCAGCTTTCCACTGCAAATCTGCAGTCTTGGTGGCTGGGGTGGACATGTGCCATGCGTCTTCCAGGGTGAGGGGAGCGGCGAGGGCACCGCCAAAAAGCCCCAGGGTGATCAAAATCAGGCGTCTCATGGATCGCAGTGTGGGACAACACTTTCAATCCCCGATGCACCCCACATGAATTTTTAATGAACCCAAAAACCCTGTCTGAAACGCTCTTTCTTCAGAATGCCCAAACCGCAAAAAGCTTCAAGAGCCCATCCCCCTGTGTCAAAGGGCTTTTCTGGATTCGCCCGCCTTGCACTTTGTGAAGGTTTCTTCAAAAAGCCTTCTCCCGGGGTTCAAAGGCTTGCCTACAATGAAGAACATGCACAGCATCCTGATTGTGGAAGACGAAAACGATCTTGCAGAAGTGCTGGTGCGCTACTTGCAGATGGATGGGTACCAGACCGAACGGGCCAAAGATGGCCCCGAGGGCCTCACCCTCTGGCGGGCCACCCAGCCGGACCTGATCCTTCTGGACATCATGCTGCCCCGCTTGAGTGGACTGGAAGTGCTGCGCACCATCCGCGAAAGCCGCAAACGCACTGCAGTGATCATGCTGACCGCCCGGGCAGAAGAAATCGACCATGTGCTGGGACTGGAACTCGGGGCAGACGATTACGTGGTCAAACCCTTCCGGCCCAGAGAACTGCTGGCCCGCATCAAGGCGGTCCTCAGGCGCACCCGGCAACCCGATGAAACCGATGACCGCCCCCTCAGGGTGGGAAACCTTGAGCTGGATGTGGTGCGTTTCTCCGCCAGACTCTCTGGAAAAAAACTGGAGGTCACGCCCGCAGAGTTCCGCTTGCTTTCCATTCTTGCGCGCAGTCCGGGAAGGGTGTTCAGCCGGCAAGAATTGATTGCGGAAGCCCTGCCCGAGTCCGAAGCCATGGACCGGGTGGTGGACGCCCACATGATGCACCTGCGGCAAAAAATGGTGCGACTTGACCCCACCCCCCTGCTGGTCACCGTGCGGGGCGTGGGGTACAAACTCGGTGAAGGCCCATGAAACCCGGCAGCATTTACCTGCGCCTGCTGGGGGTGATGTTGTTTCTGACCATCTCCACCCCGGTGGTGGCTTTTCTGATGACCGCCTACACCATCTCGGTGACGGTGCAGGGCAACGTGTGGGATGCTTTTCCAAAAGAGCCCTGGCCCAGCCCGGAAGCACAAATCCTCGGGGAACGCCTGCGCTGGAATGCCCTCTGGGCGGCACTCATCAGTGCCGGACTGGCATCCATGCTGGCCCTTTTTCTGGCCCGCAACATCGCCCAACCCCTCACGGAAGTGGGACGGGCCGCCCGCAGCATCAAAGGTGGGAACCTCTCTGCCCGGGCACCCAGTCCACCACAGGTGCTGGGCCAGGAAGCCCTCGAACTGGTGCAAAACTTCAATGAGATGGCCTCCACCCTGGAAAGCCTTGAAGAAGGCCGCAAACGCATGATGGCCGACATCGCTCACGAACTGCGCACCCCTCTGGCGGTGTTGCAGGCCAGACTGGACGGGTTGGAAGACGGGGTGTTGCCCTTTGATGCCGAAGAAGTGCGCAAACTGTCCATGCAAACCGCCATGCTGGGCCGTCTGGTGGAAGACCTGAGGCTCCTCACGCTGGTGAACACCCGCCAGTTGCCCTTCCAACTGCAAGAAGTGAACTTCAATGTGCTGCTCGAAGATGTGGTGTCTGCTTTCGCGTTCCGGGCAGCGCAACAAAAGCTGTCCTTGCATTTGGAGGTGCCTGACCTGCAGGTGAAAGTGCAGGTGGACCCCGACCGCATGGCGCAAGTGGTGTCCAACCTGCTGGAAAACAGCCTGCGCTATGCACAAAGCCACATTCATGTGACGTTGCACCCTTCTGGGATGTTCAGCGTGGAAGACGATGGTCCCGGGGTTCAAATTGCAGAATTGTCCCGCATCTTTGAGCCCTACTACCGCACCGATGAAGCCCGCTCCAGAGCACTGGGAGGCAGTGGACTGGGACTGCCTCTGGTGCAGGCTTTCCTGCAAGCACAGGGGGGGCAGGCCAGAGCAGAGATCGGTTCACATGGAGGGCTGAAAGTCAACTGTTGGCTGCCATTGCAGTGAAGGTGAAAGCGCAGCAATGCTCCACTTGCAAGCTGTGGTGAAATCCCACCCTTTCATGGGTCAGCCTTTCACAGCCCCAGCGGTCAAACCGGACACAATGCGCTTCTGAAAGAACAAGACCATCAAAATCAGGGGGATGGTGACCACCACACTGGCCGCCATGATCTGACCAAATGGATTTTCGTAGACAGAAGCCCCACTGAAGGTCCCGATGGCCACCGGAACGGTACGAACCCGGTCATCTGAGGTGAAGGTCAGGGCAAACAGAAACTCATTCCAGGCGTTGATGAAACCCAGCATGCCTATGGTGATCAGGGCAGGGGTCATCACGGGCAGGAGAACCTTGAACAGGGTTTGCAAGGGGGAAGCACCATCCACCACAGCCGCTTCTTCAAGCTCTGTGGGAATGTCCCGCACAAAGCTGGTCAGCACCCACACCGTGAAAGGCAAACTGAACGCGGTGTAACTGAGGATCAAACCCAGATAGGTGTTGAACAGGCCCAGACTCCGGATGATGGTGTACATGCCGCCCAGCACGGCAATCTGTGGAAAAATTGACACTGCCAGAATGACGTACATCAGGATGGTTTTGCCTTTGAAGCGGAATTTCCCCAGAGCGTAAGCGGAAAGCACCGCCAAAAGCAGGCTGATCAAAACGGTCCCCCCAGCGACCACCACAGAGTTGAGCAAATTGCGCCCAAAGGGCTGTCCCTCAAACACCGCAATGAAGTTGTTGAAGGTGGGCCGACTGGGAAACCAGTCCAGCGCCGATTTGGACAGCACCGCTGTGTCGGTCAGGCTGGTTTTCACTGCCCAGTAAAACGGGAAAAGCACGTAAAACAACATGACCAGCACCACCGCCCAGAAGATCAGGCGCAAAGGGGTTACAGGCAAGTTTTTCATCATTCCTCCTCAGTCGAACTTCACCCGTGAAGTGGACAGGTACACCACTGCAATCACCATGATGATCAGAAAAATCAGCACGGACACTGCACTGCCATACCCGAGTTGCGCATTGTCAAACATCTGCTGTCGGGCGTAAATGCTCATGGTCATGGTCTCGGGGGCGTTGCCTTTCACAATGAAGGGCATGTCAAAGACCCTCAGGGCGTCCAGCAAACGGAAAATCACCGTGACAGCCAGAGTGGTTTTCAAGAGGGGCAGGGTGAGGCGCCAGAACTGGGTCCATCTGCTGGCCCCATCCACATCGGCAGCTTCATACATGTCGCTGGGGATGCTTTGCAGTCCAGCGAGGATCATCAGGGCCATGAAGGGAACGGTTTTCCACACGTCCACACTGACCAGTGCCCAGAGGGCGGTCTCGGGGTTGGACAGGAAGGACTCGCCGACTTGCAGCAGGCCCAGTTTCTGGCCCCAACTGGACAGAATGCCAAAAGAATCGTTGTACATCCAGTTCCAGATCTGTGAGGACACCACCGTGGGAATCGCCCAGGGGATCAGGATGCTGGTGCGCACGGCTCCGCGGCCCTTGAACTGGCTGTTGATCACCAGCGCAATCCCCAGCCCAATCAGGGTTTCAATGCCCACCGACACCAGGGTGAATTTGAGGGTGGTCCACACGGCTTGCCACCACTCTGGGGTTTGCAGCAGGCCAATTCCGACCCCTTCAGGGGTGGTCAGCCAGTAGTTTTCCAGTCCCACCCAGGTGGGTCCGGGGTCGGTGTTGATGTTGTAACTGGTGAAAGACAGGTAAATGGTGCGCAAAAGGGGATAACCTGCCACTCCGGCAATCATCAGGAGGGTGGGCAACAGCAGCCAAAGGGCGGTGGTGGAGCGTCTGGCTTCCAATCCCCGGCTGGCCTGTCGCTTGAAAGTGCTTTTCACGGTCATAAAGCTCCTTGAGGAAAGTGCCCCTGTGCGGGGCACCTTCTTTCTTGCGGGGTGAGGTTACCAGTTCCGGCCTTTGATGCGCACCAGCTGGGTTTCAAGGTTTTTGAGGCTGGTCTGTGCGGTTTGCTTTTTGGTGAGCACGTTGTAGACCGCTGTGGCAAATGCGTTGGACACCTGATTGTATTTGCTCTTGGTGGGGGTGGTGGGACGGGGCACGGCATTGTTGAAGACGTCCAGCAGGTCGGGAATGAAAGGCATTTTGCTGGCGATCTCTTTGTCATCGTAAAGCGAGGGCAGGGTGGGCAGCATGCTCTGTTCGATGGCGCGTTTCTTCTGCAATTCTTTGCTGGCCAGATAAGAGGCAAGTTCGGCGGCCTCTTTGGGGGCTTTGCTGTACTTGCTGACGGCCAGTTGCCATCCGCCCAGAGTGGCAGCAGGGGTCCCACCAGGGCCTGAAGGAAGGGCGGTCACTGCAATTTTGCCTTTCACGGCGCTGCCATCGCTCTGGCCGAGGGCGTAAGCGTAAGGCCAGTTGCGCATGAACAGGGCGTTGCCAGCCTGAAACACGTTGCGGGCATCTTCTTCACCGTAGGTCACCACGGCAGCGGGACTGATGGTGCCCACCCACGAAGCCACGGTCTTGAGGGCATTCACAGCTTTGGGGTTGTTGATGCTGATGGTTCCATCGTCTTCCACCACCTGACCGCCTCCAAAGCTGGCCACCCATTCCAGAGCATCACAGGTCAGGCCCTCGTAGTTTTTGCCCTGAAAGACAAAGCCCATGAATTTGGCGTTGCCCGCCTTGCGCTCTCCAGCCTGCACTTTTTTGGCCATGGCGGTGAGGTCCGCCCAGGTTTTGGGGGCAGATTTGTAACCGTATTTTTTGAGCAGGTCGGTGCGGTAGTAGAGGATCCCTGCATCGGTGAACATCGGCAAGCCCACCAGTTTTCCTTCGTAGGTGTTGTTGCGGATGATGGAAGGGAAGTGCTGTTTGATTTCGGCAGGATCCACGTAGGTTTTCAGATCCAGCAGGTGCTCACCCAGAAGGCCGGGCCACACCACATCAATTTGCAGCACGTCGATGTCTGCACTTTTGGCAGCCAGTTGTTGCTGGAAGATGGTGAGTTTCTGGCTGGAATCGTTGGGGGTCTGCATGGCCGTGACGGTGTTGCCGGTTTTCTTCGCCCAGTTTTCTGCGTCTTCTTTGCAACTGGCAAAACCGCTTCCACTGCCACAATCCACCGTGATGTTCACAGCATGGGCGTGGGTGAGGCTGGCAAGCAGGGCGAGGGACAGCAGGCGGACGGCGGTGTTTCTGTTCATGTTTCTTCTCCTTTGAGAGCAGATGGCTTGGGGGCGCGTACAACCGTGACGAAAGGGTTCATTGGACGATCTGGTAAACCCGGGCCTCGAAAGGCAAGAGGTTCAGCAAGGGGTAAGGGGCGTGCTCCACCTGAGGATGGTTGCCGAGCAGCAAATGGGCTGGTCGGAAGTGAAAAGCCTCTGGCAGGGTGAAAGGTGTCACCTGATCGCGAAAATTCAGCACAATCAGCAGTTGTTCCTGATCACAGGTGCGCGTGAAGCAGTAGATGTGTGGGTGGTCTTCTGCCCAGAGGTCGTACCTTCCATGCACCACCACAGGGTGTTCGCGCCTGAGGCGAATGAGGTCCTGATGGTAACGGTAGATCGATTTCTGGCTTTGCAAGTCGTTTTGCACATTGAAGGTGTGAAAATTCGGGTTGAGCGGAATCCAGCTTTCACCCGTGGTGAAGCCTGCCGAGGGGGTGGCATCCCACTGCATGGGGGTCCGGGCATGGTCACGGCTTTTGTGGTGCAGGATGTGCATGACCTCCGCAGGGCAGCGGCCTTTTTGGTTCACCTGTTCGTGGTAAAAGTTGAGGGTGTCCACATCCCGGTAATCCTCAATGCGGTCAAAGGGTGCATTGGTCATGCCGATCTCATCTCCCTGATAGATGTAAGGGGTGCCTTGTTGCAGGTGGATGAGGGTGGCCAGCAGGGTGGCACTTTCATAATGGTGTTTTTCAGCGTCTCCAAAACGGGACACCTGTCGGGGAACGTCGTGGTTCCCGAGGTACAGGCTGTTCCAGCTCTGGCCTTCCATGCCTTTTTGCCAGCGGGTGAGGGTGTCGCGCAGGTCATGCAAGTGCCAGGGTTTCACCGTCCATTTGGGCACAGGAGCGGTGAGGTCGCTGTCGAGGTCCATGTGCTCAAACTGGAACACCATCGAAAAAGGCCCTTGACCTTCCCGCGCAAACTGGATGGCGATGTCCGGTGTGACGGCTGGGGTCTCCCCCACCGTGAGCACGTCGTAATGGCACAGCACTTCGTCATGCATTTCCTGCAAGAATTCCATCAAACGGGGTCCGTTGATGAAGTGCTCTCCTGCGTAGGTGTACTTTTCACCATCTCTGGAAGGCACGCTGGGCAGGCCGGGGGTTTTGGAAAGCATGTTGATGGCATCCACCCGGAAACCGTCGATGCCGCGGTCCAGCCACCAGCGCATCATCTGGTAAATCTCCTGACGCACCTTGGGGTTTTCCCAGTTGAGGTCGGGCTGTTTTTCGGAAAACAGGTGCAGGTAGTGTTCTCCGGTCAGGGGGTCCAGCGTCCAGGCCGATCCGCCGAAGTGGGACAGCCAATTGTTGGGCTCCTGACCCTCCTGACCTTTGCGCCAGATGTAGTAATCCCGGTAGGGATTGTCCAGAGACCTTCTGGATTGCTGGAACCATGGGTGCTCGTTGCTGGTGTGGTTGACCACCAGATCCATGATGATCCTGATGCCGCGCCGGTGGGCTTCCTGCAGGAGTTCATCGAAGTCTTGCAGGGTTCCAAATTCTGCTCCGATCTGCTGATAATTGCGGATGTCATAGCCGTTGTCATGGTTGGGCGAGTCGTAGATGGGTGACAACCAGACCACATCCACCCCGAGGTTCTGCAGGTGGTCCAATCTGCTGAGGATGCCTTTCAGGTCGCCGATGCCATCTCCATTGCTGTCCTGAAAACTGCGGGGGTAAATCTGGTAAACGATGCTGTTCTTCCACCACTGCATGCTGGTCTCCTACGTAAAGGTTTACGTCTGTTCTGGATGGTGGTTTGAGCGTTGCTCAATCACCAGATCTGAACAGAAGGGTTGCTGGGATTTCTGCTCTCTGGTTGCTTTTTACGTAAACCTTTACGTTGATGTGTCAAAAAAATTCACGGTCGCGACACACTCCCCCGCTCAATGATGGTGTGCGGAAACACCACACTGGAAAACAAATCTTCACGTCCATGGATGTGATCGAGCAACATGCTGGCCGCCTTGAAACCCATCTTGTAAAGCGGTTGATGGATGGTGGTCAGCGGAGGGGTGGTCATTTCGGCAATGGGCAGGTCATCGTAACCCACCACAGAAAGCTGCTCTGGCACCCGGATGCCCCGCTCGTAGGCTGCGGCAATCACGCCCACTGCCATTTCGTCGCTGGCTGCAAAAATCGCGGTCAGATTCGGAAAGCGGTCCAACAATTGGGCTGCACCGGTTTTGCCTTCCTGAAAACCAAAGCCTTCGGAGGTGATCACCTTGTGGGGGTCAAACGGCACATGGAAGTGGCTGAGGGCCTCGTGGTAGCCCACCACCCGGGTGATTTCATCGAGTTTGCCTTTTCGTCCACCGTACAGCATGCCAATCTGGGTGTGGCCCTGACCGATCAGGTAAGAGGTGGCCGTGAAAGAAGCCTTCTGGTCATCGCAACGCACACAGGGAATGCCGGGATCATCGGACTCGCCTGAGAGCACCACCAGAGGGATTTTCAGGCGTTGGATGAAATCGCTGTATTCTTTGACCAGAATTTCACTGGCAAAGACAATGCCATCCACCCGTTTCTCTGCGAGGAGTTCAAGGTGTCGCATGGTGCGCACATGGCTTCCATCGGTTTTGCAGACGATCACACTGAAGTTCTCTTGATGGGCGGCAGCTTCCACCCCCCTCAGGACACGTCCGGTGAACATGTCCGACACCTGCGGAAAGATGATGGCAAGCGTCTGGGTTTTCTGGTTGAGCAACCCCCGCGCCAGAGCATTGGGTTTGTAGTTGAGGTCCTGAATGGCCCGCATGACTTTCTGCCGGGTGAGGTCAGAGTAGCCTTCTTTGCCATTGATGACCCTCGAAACGGTGGCAATGGACACCCCAGCTTTTCTGGCCACTTCTTTGATGTTGATGTCCATGCCTGCTCCTTTCAGTAAAGCTTTTCGTTCTGTTGTCCTTGGCATTTGCGCGGAAACCCCGGTACAAAGCCAAAGTTTTTACGTAAAGCTTTACTTAAACTTCTACAAGGTGATGTGCCCAATATAATTCAATCCGATCTGTCCTGCAAGACCCCTGAAGGGTGCACATCCAGTCAACACCCAAGAAATTTTTTTCTGCAAGAAGAAAAAACCGTCTTTGCTGAACCGGGTGCAGGTAGCCACAGAAATGTCTTGCTGGGTTTGTGGTTCATCAAACCCTCAAATCCACGATTTTTTGTTTGCAGAAGGGTCGATTTCTTGAACATGGTCGCAGGGATCTTCCCATGGGCTTAATAGTTGACAATATCTGTAAACTATCTTAGGATGTTGCATCAAGAAAGCACCTTTCCATCCCAGAAAGGAAAAACAACATGTCAACATCCACTCGATTACGACTGGTCTCCTTGCTGGGACCGGGTCATCAACTGCACCTTCAGCATCTGGTTTCACACTTCGAAGCGAACAGCTCCCAACTGTTTGAAAACCCTTCTCATCTTCACTGGCACATCCAACACCGGCAACTGGCCAGTGGACAGGCACAGGGTGGGTTCATTTGCGGTTTGCTCGGGCTGCACACCCCGGACCTCGAATTCCTCGCTGCACCCGTACCCCTGGATTCCAGAGCAGAAGGCAAACCCGTTTACTTCAGCGAAGTGATTGCCCTGCGTGAGCGTTCCCTGCAGGCAAAGCATCTGCATGCTGCGCACTGGGCCTACAACGATCCCACCTCGCTGTCCGGTTTTGCTGCACCCCTCAAATGGCTGACCTCCACAGGGAATTTCACCGGAACATGGACACCTTCTGGCTCCCACCTCCAATCCATGGAATGGGTGCTTGCTGGTCAGGTGGATGTGGCAGCCATCGACAGTCAGGTGCTCTGGTGGGCGCTACAGCACAACCCCGAGTGGAAAAAGCACCTGTGTTCCCTGCTCACCCTCGGGCCTTACCCAGCTCCCCCTTTTGTGGTGCACTGCAGTCTTCCAGAACACCAGAAAAAGGACCTGCTGCAGGGACTGCTTGAACTGCACCACACCCCACAAGGCCAGCAAGTGCTCTCTGATGCTGGATTCAGCCACCACCAGCCAGTGCACAAAAGCCAATACCACAGCCTGTTTGCATTCCAAACCCCTGAAAACTTGCTTTTGACGGAAGGTGCCCGATGACTTCAAGTCCCCCTCAAGACCGCTTTTTGCCACTCCAGCCCCAAGAACACCACCCCGAGCGGTCTTTCGCAGATCCCGCCCACAACCTGAAAGACCTCTGGGATCTGGTGGATTTGCGCGACCAGTTGCTGAAGTTTGTGCTGCAAGGCCAAACAGAACCCCATCCATCCACCTTCATGCATGTCTTTCACCGCTCTGCCCTGCTGAATTTACCTACCCTGGCTTTTGTGGGATTCCGGTCCATCCTCAAACCCGACATTCCAGCGCAAATTCGGCAAGAACTGACCGACATCGACGCCAGACTGGTGCAGCACCTCAAACAAGATCCCACCAGCCCCATCCTCAGTTACAGTTCCAAACCCCTTGATGACCACAACTGGTTGAATCTGGTGGTGCTGTGTGATCCATCTGCTCTGGGATACTGGCAGCACAGCCCACACCACCAACGGGCCTCCCAGCACCTGGCACCCCATTGCTATCAGGGCATCCGCTTGCACAACGGCACCCTCAACTCTGGAATTCAGGGTCCATTGCAGATCCACTCCACCCGGTATTATGACTTCAGTGGGCCACAACCGTGGTTCGCCATTCGCAACACTTCCACTTCAGACTGAATGAAACCGCCATACCCCCGAAAGGATTGATCCCCCATGAAACACACCCTGTTTGCCCTTGCCGCCCTGACCTTCAGCAGCACCGCTTTTGCCAAACCCATCGTGGTGGCCAGCAAACTCGACCCGGAAGCCCAACTGCTCGGGCAAATCATTTTGCTCACCCTCAAAGACGCGGGCTTTGAAGTCACCGACAAAACCAGCCTCGGGGACACCGGGGTGGCCCGCAAAGCCATCCTGAGCGGAGAAATCGACGTGTACCCCGAGTACACCGGAAACGCCGTGTACCTGTTCCCAGAGGCCAAAATTGCCAGCGACAAAGCGCAGGATCCCAAAGAGATCTTCAAACTGGCCAAGTCTCTGGATGCCAAAAACGGCATCACCTGGCTGAACCCGGCCAATGTGAACAACACCTGGGCTCTGGCTTTGCCTGCCAAATTTGCCAAAGCCAACAAGCTCTCCAGTTATGCGGATCTGGCCGGTTACCTGAGCAAAGGCGGGAACCTCAAGGTGGCCGGAAGTCCCGAGTTCTTCAACCGCCCCGACGCCTTCCAGCTTTTTGAGAACACCTACGGCTTCAAACTGAAAGCCGACCAGAAACTCCTGCTGGCCGGGGCCACCCCCCTGCAAACCCAGCAGGCCGCAGCCAGCGGTCAGAACGGTGTGAATGCCGCGATGGCTTATGGCACCGACGGCACCATTGCCGCTCTGGGATTGGTGGTCCTCAAGGATCCCAAAAACGCGCAGCCGGTTTATCAGCCAGCACCGATCATCCGCACGGAAGTCCTCAAAGCCAACCCCAAAATCCAGACCCTTCTGAACAAAGCGTTCCGCACCCTGAACCAGACGGGCATCCAGAAACTGAACGCCCAGATTGCCGTGGAAGGCAAACCCGCCAGAGAAGTGGCCCAGACCTTCCTGAAAAGCAAAGGCCTCATCAAGTAACCCAATGCTGGCATGACAAGGCTTTTTGACTGGCGGGTCTTGCTGCTGCCCACCCTTTTGCTGATTGCAGCATTGTTTTTGCCGTGGGTGGGCGTGCGTCCCAACCGCATCGCCCTGCCTGAATTCCACACCCTTCCCTTCTCAATGCAACTGCTGGGGGGTGGGGTGGTTTTGCTGTTGCTGCTGCCTGCTTTCTGGAAACCCCGTTTGCTCTGGGTGGGGGTCAATCTGGCCTTGCTGGGCGGGGTGGTGCTGCTGGGCGGGCAAACCGTGGGGCAAATGGTTTCACAACCCGAGATCGCACGGGCTTCGGCGAGCAGTGGGTTCTGGCTGTGGATGTTGGGCAGTGGCATGGTCTTTTTGGGCACCCTCACTGTGCCAGAAGGGTGGCAAAAAATCCTGTGGTGGCTCTGGCTGCCGGGCATGCTGCTCTTTGCTGCACTGCACGGTCTGGACAGCTGGAGTGTGCTGATTGAAGGCAAGAACGAAGGGGAACGCTTTGCCCTGGAATTCCTGCAGCACCTCAAATTGACTTTCACGGCTCTTGGGTTCGGGCTTTTGATTGCGGGGCCTCTGGCGGTGTGGGGAAACCGTTCTGCCCGAACGGCTCAAATCTCCTTGCAAATTGCAGGAGCCCTGCAAACCCTCCCGAGTCTGGCCTTGCTGGGTCTGTTGATTGCCCCTCTGTCTGCCTTGTCCCAGAAATGGCCTTTTTTGCAAGAGCTGGGCATTCGAGGCATTGGCACGGCCCCGGCTCTGGTGGCCCTCACCCTTTATGCCCTGCTGCCCATCCTGCGCAACGGAATCGTGGCCCTGCAAACCGTGGACCCGGATACCCTTGACGCAGCAAAAGGCATGGGCATGACGGCAAGGCAGGTGTTCTGGAAAGTGCAACTGCCTCTGGCCCTGCCGGTTTGGCTTGCAGGGGTGCGGCAAGCCAGTGTGCTCTTGATTGGCATCACCAGCATTGCTGCCCTGATTGGTGCAGGAGGGCTCGGAACTTACATTTTCAAAGGACTTCAGGGAGGGGCCAGCGACCTGATTTTGCTGGGTGCACTACCAGCCATGGGTCTGGCCTTGCTGCTGGACGGCCTGTTCAAACTGCTGGAACGCCAGCTCACCCCACAGGGAACACACCATGATTGAATTGATAGAGGTCAGCAAAGCCTACCAGAGCCAGTTTGCCGTGCAGAACCTGAACGTGACCTTCAAGGCAGGCAAAATCACTGCACTGCTCGGACCTTCAGGTTGTGGCAAGACCACCACCCTGCGCATGATCAACCGCCTGATTGAACCCACCTCTGGGCAGATCCTGCTGCACGGAAAAGACACCCGCACCCTGAAACCCGAGGTGCTCAGGCGGAACATGGGCTACGTGATCCAGCGGATCGGGTTGTTTCCCCACCTGAGCATCGCCCGGAATGTTGCAGTGGTGCCAGAGCTGCTCAGGGAGCCAAAAGAAAAAGTCCAGAAACGGGTGGATGAACTCCTCGAACTGGTCGGACTGGATCCTGTGGTGTACCGCAACAAGAAGCCCGCAGAACTCTCTGGAGGTCAACAGCAACGGGTGGGGGTGGCGCGCGCTCTGGCTGCTGACCCACAAGTCCTCTTGATGGATGAGCCATTTGGGGCTCTGGACCCGATTGTGCGGGAAAAATTGCAGCAGGAGTTCCTCAGCATCCAGCGGAAACTTTCCAAAACCATTGTGCTGGTCACCCACGACCTGCACGAAGCCATTGTGCTGGCAGACGACATCGCCCTGATGCATGAGGGAAAACTGGTGCAATTTGGACCACCCTCAGCGCTGATCCACCAACCGAATGGCCCTTTTGTGCAGCAATTCATGGGTGAGGATGCCGTGCTGACCGAACTGGCCCTCCGGCCCGTCCGGGATCTGGTGCAGCCCGGTGACGCTTCAGGTCTGGTTTCCATCGAAGCAGACCATCACCTGCGCACAGCCCTGTCGGTGATGCTGCGAGACCGGGTGGACCAGCTTGCCGTGCTGAACAACGGGCAAACCCTCGGGGTGCTTCACCTCAGGGACCTGATTTCCCAGAGGCCCAGATGAAAAAGTGGGTCTGGCCCTTTTTGCTGTTGCTGGCCCTCGTTCCGGGATGGCTCGAAAAAGCCGTGGCCCCTCTTGCTGCTGGAATTGTGCCCACATTGGACGCCCCTTTGTGGAAACTGACCCTCGATCACCTGCTGCTGGTGTTGCTGGCAGAAGCCCTGATCCTGCTGATTGCGGTGCCTCTGGTGGTCTTTGTGACCCGCAAAGGCAACCACGCCTTCTTGCAACTCACCGAAACCCTCACCGGGCTCGGGCAGACCGTACCGACCCTTGCGATTCTGGCTCTGGCTGTGCCTGCACTGGGCTTCGGGGTGTACCCGACCCTGCTGGGACTGGTGCTTTACGGCCTGCTTCCGGTGGTGTCCAACGGCATCGCTGGCCTGAAAAACCTCGATGAAGGGGTGCTGGACGCCGCCACTGGCATGGGCATGACTGGACTCCAACGCCTCTGGCGCATTGAGTTTCCTCTGGCTTACCCGGTCTTGCTGGCCGGGATTCGGACCAGCACGGTGTACAACGTGGGAACCGCCACCATCGGCGCAGCACTCGGGGCAGGAGGGCTGGGCAGTCCGATCATCAATGGACTGTCCCAGCAGAATTTTGCTCTGGTGCTCATGGGTGCCCTGACCGCTGGACTGCTCGCCCTCACCCTAGAAAGCCTGTTTCCAGAGGCAAGTTCTTGATCTGCCTTTCACACTTCAGGCCTTGAAGCTTCTCACCAGATACAGTTCTTTGCGGGCACGGGTCAGGGCCACATACCAGAGGTTTCTTTCCTGCTGGTGTTCCCATTCCAGCATGCGCTGGTCTTTCACATTGAAATCTTCAAAAGACAGCACAAACACGCGTTCGGCTTCCAGACCTTTGGCCTGATGTGCGGTGCACAACATGATCCCTCTGGGGTCCGGGGCCAGTTGGTGTTTCAGGAAAAACAAGAAGTCCTCTCCGGTCAGGAATTCTCGGGAACGGAACAGGCCTTGAAGGGCGTAAAGCTGCGCCCCGAGTTCGCTGGGATTGCGGCTGGCATGGCTGCGGGTGAACCGGCTGCCCAACTCTTCGGCGTAAGAAATGCTGTTGTGCTGGGCTTGCTGGTGGATGTCGATGGCCAGGTCCTGAAGGTTCTCGATGGCCTCCTGCAAGGTCAGACCCGAGGCTTCCTCTGAATCGTCTTTGGAAACGGCTTTTTGCAGGAAGTTGATTTTGCGACCACTGCGGACCAAATGGTAAAACGCCTGTCGGACCGTCTGGCGGGTTCTGCCGAACATCAAATCCGCTGGTCCTGCGAAGCTGGACAGGTGCTGCCACGGAATTTCCTGCACGGTCCCCACTCGGGCAGATGGGGCAGCCTGAATCACAGGAAACACCTGCTGGGCCTTCTGAATGTGGGTGGTGGGGCAACGGTAACACACCGACAGGGGAAACTCGGTGGGGGAAAGTTGCCGGATGTTGTTGACGCTCTGGTTGTCGGCCCCCCGGAAACCCATGATCGCCTGCGCTTCATCTCCGACAAACAGCATTCGGCCCGAGGTCTTGATGGAGCGTTTCACCAGTTCCAGTTGCACCTGCGTGAGGTCCTGACACTCATCAATCAGCACAAAATCATAAGGTTGCACGGAGAGGTTGAGGTGCACCGGCAACCAGCACTGGTCATCGAAGTCGATTTTCTGGTTCCGCCGGGCTTCCTTGAGGCCCCATTCGATGACCTCCACCAGCACGGGATGCAAGTCCTTGATGGCGTCCGGGTCCATGCGGTACTGGGTGGCCACGCGGGTCACTTCGTTCAGGCTGTGATGATCAATCAGGTAGCTTTTGCAAAGGGCCAGCAGTTTCAGAACGGTTTTCTTGTCCTGATCGAAGTTGGCATGAAAACGTGCCCTGAGGGAGCGGGCCACATACCCACCGTAGCGTTTCCAGGTGGGTTCCAGAGCCATGTCTGGAAAGTGTTTGCGGATCACACTGTACCCAAATCCATTGAGGGTTTTCACCTGCACGGCGTCCAGACCCTGAAGGCGGCACTTTTCCTGCAACTCCTGCTGGATGGTTTTGTTGAAGGCCAGCATCAGGATTTCGGCGTTGGAGTTGCGGGAGAGCACTTCCCGGGCCGTTCTGAGGAGGGTGGTGCTTTTGCCAGACCCGGCCACCGCCAGCACCAACCCGTGACCGTTGCCTTCACGGGCAAACTGGTAAATGGCCTTCTGGTGCTCAGAAGGTTCAGGCTCTGGTTTTTGAGGTCCTGATGGCCCCTCAACCTGTCTGGAAGCCGTGATTCCTTGCTGGTAACTCTTGCGGAATTCGGTTTCCGCCCAGAGGTTGGCGGTCAGGCGGTCCCAGCGTGGGTGGGAAGCCACAGGTGAAACCCCTTCCAGATCGGCATGCTTTTCCAGCGTCACCTGCTCGATCAGTTGCTGCACCACCTTGCAGCACCCCACAGGATCGGTGAGCACCTGCTGTTCACTGAACCGCACCACCGCCCAGCCCAGCTCCAGAAAATGCTGGTCCCTTTCACTGTCCGAGCTGACCCACTCCTGCTGGCTTTCCTGAAATTCGGTGTAATGGATGGCTTTTTTGCCTGTGGTGTAGGGTTCATCGATCTCAATGCAGACGCGCAGTTTGAAGCGTGGATCAAAGTACACGAAGTCTGGAACGTATTCAAATCCTCTGGAGTGGTTGCTGCCCACCTGAAAATGCCGTCCGATGCGCCCTTCGAAGTGCTCCTGCAGGTGTTCCAGAAAAAAATCCTCGGCAAAACCCAGAGGGGCATAGCCTTCCCGTCCGACCTCTGGAACGCTGGCCTCCAGCAAACTGAGGGTGCGTTTTTTGCGGTGGTCCCTGAGGGCTTCAGGGGTGAACTTCTGGTCTTCCTGTGATTCAAAGTCGGCTTTGCGGGACAGAAAAGCCTTCACCTGCTGTTCATGCTGTTCCAGCAGGGGTTTTCTCGCCTGTTCAAGGCGCACTTCAGCTTGCTTCCTCTGACCGAACAGGTGCATCAATGTGGTGGTGATGCGCAGGCCCAGAGGGGGCGTGAAGTCGGGCAGAACAGGCTCTGGCTCTGGAAAAGTTTCCCGGTTGGGCCGTGAAGTCAGGGCCTCTTGCAGGAGGGGTGGCAGCAACACCACAGGGAACTCGGGAGGAGGGGGAACCTGCACGTCAAACCTTGGAGAGGGATTCGAGGGTGTCCATCAGCACCATCACCCGGTCTTTGCCCAGACGTTCAAAAGTGCGGGCCAGTTCCTGTGCAAAACGGCCTTCAATGGTGCGGATCACCCCCCTTCCCTGTTCGGTGAGTTGCAACAGGTAACGCCTTGCGTCCTGAGGGTCCACAGAGCGCACAATCAGGCCTTTTTTGATGAGGGGGTCCAGAAGCCTGCTGGTGGCATATCCGGGCAGGTGCAACACCTCTGAGAGCACGCCGGGGGTCACCCCATCCTGTTCGAGGTAACGCAGGATGCCGTAATCCCGCAGTTCAAGGCCATGTTCGGCTTTGAGGATCGGGGCCAGCATGCGTGCAAAATGCTCCCGATGCTGCCAGTAGACCAGCAGGTACCGGGAAGCCAGTTCGGTGAGTTCAGCAGAGGGCAGGGTGGACATCTCGGTTCATTCTACGCCATTTGCCTTTTGGCTGAAGTTGCCGCTTTGCCAGAGGAAAGCCCAGAGTCTGTCTTTTGGCATGTGGACTGAGAAAGCCGTCAGCCCTCAGCTTTCAGCGGTCAGCAAAAAGCACACAGGTCAGCTTCTGCTTTAAAGCACCAACCTTGACAAACGCAACACTGCGCTGTCCAGAACGACCTCAAGATCCTCTTCTGCTCTCTTTTGAACCTGCACCAAAAAAGCACATTATTTGTTAAATAGAATTAGTTGCAATAATGCAATTGATGGGAATATGCTATAAGTGCAGGCCCCAAGGGGCAAGGAGCACCCATGAATCCCCCAGAGCATCCACCCTCCGCAGCCGTTCAGGTGGTCACCGAAATGATCTGGACCCACTGGAATTTCTCCCACCACCTCAAGCAACACCACCTCAAGACCCTCAAGCAACGCCATGGTCTGGATCTGGAAGAACTTTTGCTGCTCACCTTGATTTGCCAGCATGCCCACCAGCCCAAGAAGCTGGCGCAAGCCCTCGGGGTGACCCCCCACCGGGTTTCCAGAGCTCTGGATGACCTCTCGCAGAAAGGGTTGATCCTGCGCAGCATTCACCCCACTGATGCCCGCAAACTGCACATCGAACTGACCGATCGGGGGAAAAACACTCTTGCAGACGCCAGTCGCACCTTTCAGCAACCTCTGCAAGACCTTTTTGCAGCTTTCAGCCCTCAAGAACTCAAAAACCTGCTGGATTTGATGCACAAACTGCGTCAGGCCTTGCCCTCTGGAGAACACCCATGACCCAAACCCCCTACAACACCCTCACCAAACGGCAAACCAGCATGGCCCTGATGGCCGTCTTGCTGGCGGTTTTGCTGGCCAGCATGAACCAGACCATCGTGTCCACGGCAGGTCCGGCCATTCAAACCGCCCTGAACATCGAAAACAGCCTGTACTCGTGGATCACCACCGCTTACCTGCTGGCCAGCACCACACTGGTGCCGATTTACGGCAAGCTGTCCGATCTGGTGGGCCGCAAACCGATCCTGATTCTGGGTACCCTGATTTTCATTGCTGGTTCGGTGGTGTGCGGAACCTCGGGTTCGGTGGGCATGCTGATTGCAGGCCGGGCCATTCAAGGTCTAGGGGGCGCAGCCCTCTTGGGCCTGATGTACGCCGTGATTGCAGACCTTTACCCCCCCGAGCAGCGCAGCAAATTCACCGGTTTGATTGGCGCAGCGTTCAGCCTCTCGACGGTGCTGGGCTCCATTGTGGGTGGATACGTCACCGACCACTTCGGCTGGCACAACGTGTTTTTCATCAGTGTGCCCCTTGGGGTCCTGACCCTGATTCCCATGCTCCTGATGCCCACCCTCAAGCAGGAACGGAAAAGGCAACCCATCGACCTGCTCGGGGCCATGCTGCTCTCTGTGTTCAGCGTGACTTTGCTGCTGGGCCTCACCATGGGCAAAACCAGCGTTGGACCCGGTGAAAGTGGCTGGCTCTGGGGCTCTTGGCAAATCCTGACCTTGCTGGGCAGTGCTGTGCTGGCCCTTGTGCTGTTCATCCTGACCGAACTGAGGGTCCAGGACCCCATCATCAATGTGCGCCTGTTCAGGAACCGCACCATCGCCATTGCCAACCTGACCACCTTCATCCTCGGGGTGGTGTTCTTCGCGGCCACGGTGTTTTTGCCCCTGTTCATGGTGAACGTGGTGGGGCTTTCTGCCACCAACGCTGGCCTCACCACCTTTCCACTGACCATCGGACTGGTGCTCAGCGCCATCGTGTCTGGGCAAATGTACGCCAGAACCGGCAAAATGAAACCGATCATTTTTGCAGGCAGCCTGATCCTGATGCTCGGGTTTGTGCTGATGGGATTCACCCTCACCCCCCACTCCACCCAGTTTGAACTCACCTGGAAGATGATTGTGGTGGGCATGGGATTGGGTCCGGTGCTGCCGATGCTGACCCTCGCCATCCAGAGCGCCATCGATCCCAGAGACATCGGGCAGGCCACCGGAACCAACAACTTCCTGCGTTCACTGGGCAGCACCATCGGGGTGGCGGTGCTCGGGACCCTGTTTGCATCAACCCTGAAAAGCGAAATCAACGACACGGTAGAGCATGCCAAAAAAGAACTGCCCTCCAGCATGCAGTCACAATTCAGCGTGACTGGAAACTCTGGGAAAAAAGGCAACAGTGCCCAGAGCTTTGATGCCCCCAAACTCAAGAAAGAAGCCACTGCAAAACTGCAAGAAACCCGCAGCCGTTATGTGGCTGCCCTGCAAGACCACGATGCGAAAGCCATTCAAGCGTTGCTGAACGACCCCAAAACCCCCAAAGAACTGCGAGACGTGCTGAAAAACGGTGGTTTTGAAGGCACCATCCAGAAGGCTTTTCAGGCCCAGCGTGGCCTGATGAGACGGGCCATTGTGGACCGGGACCCCAGAGCGATTGCCCGCATTGTGGAAGACCAAACCTACCCTCAGGAACTCAAAGCTCTGGTGCAGCAGGGGGTGGGGGCACAGGTGAGCACCACCATCGGTCACCAGAGGGACCTCTTGACCCGTGCCTTGCTGTTCAACGATCCTGCCGCCGTGCGTGAAGTGCTGGCCAGTCCCTCCACCCCTGAAGCGCTGCGCACCACTTTGCAAAACGGTGGGGTTGCCGCACAGGTCAAAAAAGGCTTCGAGGCCCAGAGGGCGCTGTTCAAAAAAGCCCTCTTGGAGGCAGACCCTCGGGCCATCCAGACCCTGCTGGCCAACCCAGAGATGCCTGCAGAACTGAAAAACGCCTTGCAACATGGTGGCATTCAGGGCAACATCCGCTTTCAGTTTGAGCAGCAGAAAACCCTGATCCGTCAGGCCCTGCTGAAAAACGATCCTGCTGCCACCGCACAGATCCTGAGCAATCCTGCTTTGCCTGCAGAACTGAAAAACGTCTTTCAGAACGGAGGGGTCACCGCCAGAGTCAAAGCCGGTTTTGCTGCACAACGGGCACTGTTCACCCGCGCCATCCTGAAAAACGATGCGCAAGCTGTGCAGGAAGTCCTGAGCAACAAAGCCCTGCCGGCAGAACTCAAAGGGCTGTTTCAAAATGGCGGTCTGGAAGCCAAAGTGAAAACAGGCATGGAGCAACAAAAAGACCTGCTGACCCGGGCCATTCAAAACAACGACCCTCAGGCCATTGAGGCCCTGCTGAAAAGCCCCTCCACCCCTGAAGCCCTCAGAAAAACCCTCACTGCAGGAGGGGTGCGCGTCGCAGTCAAACAGGGCATGGAAGCCCAGAAAACTTCAGTAGACCGGGCCATCCTTGCTGGTGATCTGGCTCCTGTGCTGCAAAGCCCCCAGTTGCCCGAGGCCCTCAAAAAAGCCCTGTCGGCTTTGCCTGTGCAGGCTCTGGCCACCCCGGAAGCCCGGCAGGCCACCGTCCAGCAGATCAATGCCTCTCTGGATCAGTCGGAAAGTGCAGCCGAAGAACAGGCCATTCAGACAGCCCTGCAACAAACCCACGCTGGACTGGATGCTGCATATCCTGCAGCCCTGCAACAGGCCCGTGAAACCGCCCTTCAGAAAGTGCTGGACGGCCTGAACCTGAAAGAACAGCTAACCCTGAAAACCGCTCCAGAGGAAGCCCTGAACAAAATCCTGACCGGCCTGAATGCCAGAGAGCAAAACCTGCTGAAAACCGCTCCACAGGAGGCTTACAGCAGTGCACTTGCCAAGCTGGACGCCAGAGAGCCCACCGTGGCTGCACAGGCCCCCTTGCAAGCCCTTGAAGCTGCGCTGGTGAAACTGGATCAGGCAGAGCAGCAAGCCCTGAAAACCGCTCCAGAAGAAGCCCTGAAAAAGGTGCTGAGAACACTGGACGCCAAAGAGCAAGACACCCTGAAAACCGTTCCTGCCTCTTCACTGAACAAAATCCTGAAAGGGCTGGATGAGGCGAAAACCAAAATCATTCCGGTCATTGATGAAATTGCAGCAGGCATCAAGCAGTCTTTCACCGATGCGGTTTCCTTGCTGTATCAGGTGGGTTTGTGGGTGACTTTGCTGGCCACAGCCATCGCCATGTTGCTGCCAGAAGGGGGCATTCGCAAAGTCAGCCGGGAAGAAATTCTGGAAGACGAGTTCCGCTCTGTGGAAGTCTGAAGACCACACCTTTCCACGCCAGAGGAATCTCCTCTGGCTTTTTCTTTTATGTGCCATAACCCTGCAAGAATCCGTCTGATTCCATCAAAAGTCTGGCTGCAGGTCACAACCTGAAGCAGATGCAACAGATAGCATGAACATGTGCCACAAGTCACGGTTTTTGCAGACCACCTGCGCTTTGAGGGGGAACACATTCCCATGGAACAGTGGGCAGATTTTGATCTGCTCTATGGATGCATGGAATGCCTTCCCCAGAAACCAGAGGAGCACATCCTGCTGCTCGGGGTCCGGTGTTTTCATTCTGCTGAGCAGTACACCGAAAAAGCCTACCTGTTCATTCGCAGGTCTGCGATTGTGGGCTGGGTGGACCACTGAATCAAAAAGCACCCCAAGGGGTGCTCAAACGGGTGGGTTGAGGATTTCTTGCGGGTTGTGGTCGAAAATTTGGATTTCGCCACCAAACACCTCCCAGTAACCCTGGGAGACAAACCGCATCACGTCGGTGGGGAGCCGCCATCCGTGGGTGATGGCATAATGCTCCAGAGCGGACAGGGCATTCGGTGCCTGAATCACCGTCATGAGGTTGTTCTCGATGATGTAGTACAGCTGCATCTCAAACCTGCTTTTCTGAAGTCTGACCCTCGGGCATGGCACGCCCGGACATCCTGTGATTCGGGGGCTCGGGTCTTTTTGCATTGCAGGGGACTGCAACATGGGGACTGCCCATTGATTTTACACGCTTTGAGCCGAGATTGAAACCTCAAACCTGAAGCCACACTGAAATTTTATGCGTCTGAGAAGGGTTTTTTCAAAACTCAAGTGTCTTGGTCCACAATGGTCCAGGGCAGTCCAGCTTCGAAGTCCCTCTGGGCACCAATCAAAAGTCCTGCGGAGATTTCCCAGTGGTGTTGCAGGCGGTAGGCCATCTCTGGCGTGAGTGGGGCTTCGCCTGCGCAGACATGTTCCAGCATTTCCAGAGTGCAGTCCAGCACTTTTGCAAGATCAGCAAGGTTTTCTCCACGGTCTGTGCATTCCCGCTTCAGGAAGCAACCGGGATGAAAAGAGAAGACCGTATGGTTGGAAGTTCGATTCTCCAGCACCTTGCACCTTGTTTTCTGTTCGGGTTTTCTGTAAGGAATTTCTGTGGACCTCGGGATCGGCCCTGAGGGCAAGTATAAAGCAATCTGTATTCCAGAATACCATGTTTATTTTTCATGCTTTTGTTACCATTGTGACTCTGGACATCCTTTTCTCATCTTGTGCTGCCCCCTCCATTCGGTTTGGCACAAAAGGTTGCACAAAGCCCGAAAGCAACTCTTGTTGGTCCATCGATCCAGCACTGTGAACAGATGGGAGATGCCCGATGACTTCTGCACAAGGGGGTTGATGGTGACCTGTCTGCTGTGAACTTGCTCCAGATGTCCAGCAACATCCACAATGGCTTTTTTCCATCTGAATACGGGAAAACCATTAGCAGTGTTTGCAGAAAAGTGTTAAAATAAATTTACACATTGGGCATCAACCCTTTCTTTGGTGTCTTTTCTTTCTTGTTTGATTTTTCGACCGTCAAAACCTGATGTGCTGAACACACCAGCCAGAGTGCGTTTTTTCGCATTCTCCATTGTTCTGGGATTTTCGTGGATGCCAGGGCGGTGCCTCATGCATCGGTGGGGAGCGTCCACACCGGCCCAGTCCGGCCTTTGATGCCCCACAAACGAACATGAAAACCACTTGGATGCTGTTTTCAGTGATGTTCCTGCAAGCTTGCAACACGGTTTCGCCTCCCTCCTTGATGCCCGCCACGCCAGAGGGCATCACCCTCACCAACTTGCAAGGATGGCCCCATCTGGAGTGGAAAGACACCCCGGACGAAACCGCATATGAGGTGATGTTCAGCAAACAGGGAGAAAAGTTTGAAGTCAAAGCCCATCTGGATGCCAACACCACCCGTTATCCCATGGATGAACAGGCTGGATATTATGCGGTGCGCTCCCTGAAGGCCCATCAAACCTCTGAAATGGGCCACACGGTGTATTACGCTGCGCCCCAGAACCTGCAAAACAACGTGTATGTGGTGTTGCAGGGCAGCCTCACACCTCTGGACAGTCAGGCCCCTTGCCTGTGGTCGAGCAAAACCCCCGAGGTGGCAACGGTTCAGCAAAACAACGTGCTGGCTTTGAAGACCGGAACGGCGGACCTCGCTTGCACTCTGGAAAACCGAATCCTGAAAGGAATACGGCTGCAGGTTTATCCGCCCATTTTGCCTTCAGAACAGATCCTTTCCAGCGGAAACCAGCACAACCTGCTGGTCTGGCAAGGTCAGCTTCAAACGTGGGGATGGAACGGTTACGGTCAGGTGGGCACCTCTCCCCTGCCAGAGGTGATGCAGGTGGCGGCAGGCTGGAACCATTCCTTGCTGCTGACCCGACAAGGTGAAGTGTACGCATGGGGCGCAAACCAGATGGGTCAGTTGGGCCTCGGGCATACTGAAGACCAGATTTCTCCAGTTCACGTCTCAGGTTTGACCGGAATCACGGCCATTGCTGCTGGGCTGGAACACACGGTGGCCGTCCAGCAGAACGGCAGCGTGTGGACTTGGGGCAACAACAATGTGGGGCAACTCGGGACGGGCAACACCGAAAGCCAGAGCAAACCTGTGCAAATTCCAGACCTGACTGGAATCGTGCAGGTTTCCGCTGGAGTGGGTCACACACTGGCCCTGAAAAACGATGGAACCGTGTGGGCATGGGGCTGGAATCTGGATGGGCAACTCGGGATCGGCAACACCACAAGCCAGACCAGACCTGTGCAGATCTCCGAACTGACCGGGATCGTGCAGGTGGCAGCGGGTCACCACCATTCGCTGGCTTTGCGTGCAGATGGGGTGGTTTTTGCATGGGGAGACAACCACAACGGCAGGCTCGGGACCGGCGACACCCTCAGGCAACTGAAACCCGTGGTGGTGCAAGGACTTCCGGCCATCCAGAGCCTTGCTGCTGGAGCCTCACACACTCTGGCCCTTGCACAGAACCAGAAAGTGTACAGTTGGGGCAAAAACCAGAATGGGCAGTTGGGCCTCGGGAATGCTCAGGACCAGTGGACCCCCAGAGAAGTGCAGGGTTTGCCCTCTGTGGTGGCCCTGTCGGCAGGTCGGGCGCACAGCGTGGTGCTCACCGAAAACCAGACCTTGTGGGGTTGGGGCAGCAATTTTGCCGGGCAACTCGGGGCAGAACCTTTTGAAGATGTTTTGCTGCCAGAGCAGTTGAGGGTGTTTTAGGGCATTTGACAGAAGAACAAAAGGATGTCTCTCTGGAAAGGGTTTTTTGAAACAAAAGGATTCAGGAGAATATTTCACTGATAAACGCAGCAGAGCAACAAAAAGGAGCTCTGGCTGAATAGTTTGCCGCATTTCAGCCAGAGCAGGTTTGGATGGAAAGGGCAGGAGCCCGAGACGCAGGTCAGATCGTGACAGGGGTTTTGAGGGTGGTCAGGCCATCCCCGATTTTGAACAGGTGTTTGCTTTCAGGGGTGAGTTGGAGGTCTTGCTGGCTGTAAGGCCAGTGGAATCCCAGTTTTCCAGTGAAGGGGAAATCTCCAAACACCACATCGGCGATGCCCTGACCTTCTGAGCCGGGCAGCCAGCTGGCCACAAAAGCATCCCAGCCAGAGATGTGTTCGGTGACCACGTAAGGACGGCCCGAGAACAGCAGCACGGCCACTTTGTCACAGTGGGCTCTGGCGTTCTGGATGGTCTGGATGTGGGCATCGGTGAGTTTCAGTTCGAAGCGGTCTCCCATGCCTTCGGCAGCGGGTTCTTCGGCGATGACCACCACGCCCACTTCGAAGCGCTGGTCGGTGGTGCCGTCTTCGCTGTAGGTGAGCAGTTCAGGACGGCTGAGGGTGGCTTTGAAGGCCTCCAGCACGTTGGTGCCTTCGGTGATCTGGCCATGTCCGCCCATCCATGAGATGGTCCATCCGCCGCACTGTGCCCCGAGGTCGTTGGCAGCACTGCCCGCCAGCAGCACTCTGGCGTTCTTGCTGAGGGGGAACACACCCTCGTTTTTCAGGAGCACCTGTGATTTGCGCACAGCTTCGCGGGCAATTTCGCGGTGGGCTCTGGAGCCGACCACTTCCAGCTCGGGGAGGGGCTGGTTTTCAAAGAGGCCCAGAGCGTGTTTGGTGTGCAGGATGCGGCGCACAGCGTCATCAATGCGGGAGAGGGGCACATCTCCGGCCTCCACAGCACGGGTGAGGGTTTCGATGAAACGCTCGTATTTGAACGGCACCATCACCATGTCGATGCCAGCGTTGATGGATTTGACCACGCAGGTGTAGTAATCCGCATCAATCTGGTCGATGCCTTCCCAGTCGGTGACGATGAAGCCTTCAAAGCCCATTTCACCTTTCAGGACGGTGTTCACCAGATAATCGTGACCGTGCATTTTGACCCCATTCCAGCTGGAGTAGGAAGTCATGATGTTCAGGGCTCCGGCTTCTATGGCCCGTTTGTAGGGGGGCAGGTGCACTTCACGCAGGGTTTGTTCGTCGATTTCGCTGTTGCCCTGGTCCAGTTGCCATGCCCCGAGGTCGAGGAGGGCCTGCATGGAAGCATCCACATGGGCATTGGCGAGGGTGGCATCGTTTTGCAGGGCGTTGGGGTCACCAGAGATGCGTCTGGAGCTGCCAAAGGTGGTGGCTCCGTCTGCCACAAAGTGCTTGACAGATGGCAGCACACTGCTCGGGCTGTTCCAGCTTTCGCCCCTCAGGCCTTCGATGTAGGCAGCGGCCAGTTGGCCGACCAGTTGGGTGTCCTGGCTGTAGCCTTCGAAGCTGCGTCCCCAGCGGATGTCGTAAGGAATCGAGACGGCTGGGGCGAAATCCCAGCGCACCCCGGTGGCAGCCACTTCCAGAGCGGTGGCCCGGCCAATTCTGCGCACGAGGTCGGTGTCTCGGGTGGCCCCCAGAGCGATGTTGTGGGGGAAGATGGTGGCCCCAAACATGTTGTTGTGTCCGTGCACGGCGTCCACGCCGTAAATCAGGGGGATTTTCAGGCGGGACCCTTGGGATTCTTCGATGAATCCCAGCACCATTTCACGCCAGTTTCTGGGGTTGTTTTCGGTGGGGTTGCCTCCCCCTCCGCTGAGCACCGACCCGAGGCTGAATCGGGCAATGTCGCCCTTTTTGACGCTGTTTTTCTCGGGTTGGGTCATCTGTCCGATTTTTTCAGCAAGGGTCATTTCTGAGAGCAGGTTTTCGATGAAGGTTTGGGAGGGGGTGTGCTGGGTCATGGTGCTCCTTGAAGGTAACTTTACCGGTACAGTTTATTCTACACGGAAAGGTGTGTGGGCGGTGGATTGGACAACTTCAGACAGGATATCGAATCGATTCGATAATACCATGCCCATTGCACCAGAGAAAAGAGGTGATCCTCTTTGGTCCCGATCCAAACATCTGCATCTGGGCAGACATCTCTCTGGTGGTTTGAAGGAAACGGGTGCACATGGGATCTGGCTTCAAGTATAGGACATTTGACAGCGTTTGCACAAGAGATTTCCAAAAACACATGAAAATCCACCACTTTTTCATTGTGGTTTTGCATGCGCTTTCAAGACTTGGAGAAGGAAAGCAGTTCACTGCCCTTGCGAAGCCAACTCGGCCTGTTTTGCATCAGCGATTCTGACCCCACGGATGGGCATCAACGAGACCAACCTCAAGACAATGCACAGCAGGAAGTATTCAAGGTAATCACCGGGAACACCGGGTTTTTGCAGCACTGTCACCACCCAGCCTGCCACCAGACCCATCACAAAAGAAGCCGCCCCAGAGAGCAAACTGCCTGAGGACAGGTAAGGCAAACGGTTGCCGGGTTGGGTTTTGTGCATCGCCAGATTGAAAATCGCCAGGTTGGCTGCACTGTAAATCACCGCTTCCATGACCGCCAGCACCCACACCAGAGAAGTCCAGTGGGTCAGATGCACCACAATCAGGGTGAGGGGAATCAGAAAAGCACTCAGCAGGGCGCAGATTTTCAAAACCAGCATGTTGGGGATGCGGTCCACAATGAAACCGATCTGGTAATTCACCAGCAAGCCCACCGCTGCCGTCAGGGCGGCATACAGGCCCACCTGCGTCATGGTGAAGTGCAGTTCGTTCAGGAAGTAAGGAGTCAACATGACGGTGCAAAACGCCTGTGCCCCTCCCCACACGGTCATGAACCGCAAGAAAGGCGCAAACTCCGGGTCTCTGAGGGGGGTCATGACCACATCCTTGAAGGTGAGTTTGGGTGCAGAAGGAAAAGGATCGTGGTACATCAGGTACATCAAGGTGGACACAATGGACAGCACAAAGGCCGCTCCAAACAGCAAAGCGTAATTCATCGGCGACACCAGATGGTCGATGATCAGGCCACCCCCCAGTGAAGCTGCCGTTGCACACACCCCCATCAGACCGTTTCGCATGCCAAAGAAGCGCCCACGGATCTGGCCGGGGACCACATCTCCCATGATGCCGCTCCAGATGGTGCCAGCAGCAGACTGGAAGATGTTGGTGAAGGTAAGTCCAAGCAGCAACCAGAAGACTTTTTCATCTCTGGGCATTTCAACAAACAGCAGGGTGAGGGGAATCAGGCCGAGCAGGCGGCTGACCATGCCCAGATAAAACATCAGCTTCTTGCGTTTTTTGACCAGAGACACCCACCATGCGGTGATGGGTCCGGTGAGTTGGGCCAGAAAGGGAATGCTTCCTGCGAAAGCCAGTTCTGCACTGGTGGCCCCCAGATGCCCGAGGTACCCGATGAAAATCGGGCCGAGCAGCCAGGTCGCATAGATTTGCCAGATGCAGCCTTCCCAGACCGAGAGCTTGAGGGTGTTTAATCGTTTCGAGTCGTGGATGTCGGCGTACAGGGATTGCATGGGGTCCTCGGGAGATGTTGGGGATGAACACAGCAACGTGGTAAACGTTTACAGCCGCATTGAGGTTTCAGTATGGCCCCCGGATGCCTCAAGTTCAAGGAACTTAAGTTACTTTTCAAATCCTGAAAACAGAAGTCAAAATTGCATCGCACTGAAAGGGGGTTTTTGCTCTCCCTGCACACGCTTGAAATTTTTTTCAATACTCAGTACAAAATTTTCAAACTTGAGGGTTTTTCCTTCAGATCCCCTGCAACAAGATCACCTCAAAGTCCGACTTTTGGTAGACCCACTGAAAAAGCGGTCAGCGTTCAGCAGTCAGCCATCAGCAAACAAGCACCCTCCTCAGCTTTCGCTTTCGAAAACAGCAATTGAACGAGGGAAAGCCACCACAGGTTTTTGGACTTCAAGAGGTGAGAGGAAGATTTCCCTGCTTGCTGAACACGGATGGCTTGCTGACAGCTTTTGACGCAACAGGACCCATGCAGCGACTTTGTGTTTCCCCTGTCCCCTGCGCTTTCCCTGAATTTCAGGCCAGCTTTTCCAGAGCTTCCATGTCCTGCACAGTCAATTCAAGGCTGGCTGCGGCCATGTTTTCCTCCAGATGTTGGATGCTGGAGGTGCCCGGAATGGGCAGCATCACCCGTGAGCGCTTGAGGAGCCATGCCAGAGCCACCTGTGACGGCGTGGCCTGCAACCTCTGGGCGATCTCGTCGAGCACCCCTCCTGCCCCGGCAAGGTTCCCCACATTCAGGGGATGCCACGGAATGAACCCGATGTTGTGCGCTTCGCAGTAACGCAACACCGCTTCAGATTTGCGGTCCAGCAGGTTGTAGCGGTTCTGCACCGTCACCACTTCCAGCACCTGCTGGGCCGCCTCGATCTCCTCGATGCTGACTTCAGACAAACCAAAAAAGCGGATTTTGCCTTCCTGCTGCATTTCTTTGATGGCCCCGAACTGCTCGTCTCTGGGCACTTTCGGATCGATGCGGTGCAGTTGCCACAGGTCGATGGTGTCCACTTTCAGACGCCTGAGGCTCATTTCCACGTTCTGCCTGAGGTACTCGGGACGGCCCAGAGCGGTCCACTGGTCCGGTCCCTGACGGGTGTGGCCCCCTTTGGTGGCAATGACCAGACCTCTGGGGTAGGGATGCAGGGCTTTGAAAATCTGTTCCTCCGAAACCCCCGGACCGTAAGCTTCTGCGGTATCGATGAAATCAATGCCCAGATCCAGAGCGTGGCGCAACACCCTCAGGGCGTTCTCGGGGTCTTGGGGCTCGCCCCACACCCCTTTTCCGGTCAGGCGCATCGCTCCAAACCCAAGGCGGAACACCTGCAAGGTTTTTCCAATCGCAAAGGTGCCACTGTTGGAGGCGTGGATCACCGAATCTGTTTTGATGTTTCCTGTCTGATGCATGCTCAAACCTCCTCTGCCTGAAATTTTCTTTGCTGCATCACGAAATCCCGGTACCATTTGGCACTGTCCTTGAGGGTGCGTTTCTGGGTTTCGTAGTCCACATGCACAATTCCGAACCGCTTGGCATACCCAAAAGCCCATTCAAAGTTGTCCAGCAAAGACCACTCGAAATACCCATGCACCGGAACCCCTTCTTGCATCGCCCGGCCCAGATGCTGCAAGTGGTCCCTCAGGAAACGCACACGGGCTTCATCGTGCACTTCACCGTTTTGCAACTCATCTTTGAAGGCAGCCCCGTTCTCAGTGATGTAGTACTTCGGAGCGGGGTATTCCTGGTGCAGGTCTTTCATCAGGCGATAGATGCCCTCAGGGTAGATCTCCCAGCCCATGTCGGTGCGTTCCACGTCCTGCAAGGTTTTGCCTTCGGTGCTGACCCAGTAACGGTAGTAGTAATTCACCCCCAGGAAATCCAGAGGTTGTGCCGCCACCTTCAGGCGCTCGGGGTCGATGCTGGGCATGTGCTCGGCGTAATGGGCCACGGCACGCTCTGGAAAAGTCCCCCTGAACACCGGGTCGAGATACCAGCGGTTGATTTTGGCGTCCAGCAAGAGGGCAGCCTCCTGATCGGCTTCGCTGTCGGTGGCCGGATCGACCGGATACAGGTTCAGCACCGTCCCGAGTTCCGCCCGGGTGTTCTGGGCTCGCAAGGCCAATAAAGTTTCCCCGTGGGCCAACTGGATATGGTAAGAGGCCAGAAGCGCGGTTTTGAGGTCCTGAATACCCGGCGCATGCCGCCCAATGTGGTGCCCGAGTTCCGCTGTGCACCACGGCTCATTGAAGGTGCAATAACTCTTGATGCGGTCCCCGAGCCTTTCGTAGACAGTCAGGGCGTAATCGGTGAACCAGTGCACGATTTCCGGATTGGCCCATCCGCCCCGGTTTTGCAGGGCCTGAGGCAAATCCCAGTGGTAGAGGGTGAGGTGCGGTTCAAGGCCCCTTTGCAGCATTCCATCCACCAGACGGTCGTAAAAATCGAGGCCCAGAGGGTTCACTTTGCCGGTGCCCTCGGGGATCACTCTGGGCCAGGAAACCGAGAATCGGTAGGCACTCAATCCAAGGCCCTGAATCAAATCGAGGTCCTGCTCCCAGAGGTGGTAGTGGTCGCAGGCCACGGTGCCGTTCTGACCGCCCAGAATCTTGCCGGGCATCAGGGCGTAAGCGTCCCAGATGCTGGGTCCCCGTCCATCGGTGAATGCGGCCCCTTCAATCTGGTAGGCACTGGTGGCCACACCCCAGCGGAAATCGGCGGGAAATCGGAAGTTTTCAGTCATGGTGTTGCCTTTCTCAGACCAGAAAAGGGGTCTGCTGTGCTGCCTGTTTGAGCTGTTTCATCAGGTGAACCTGACGCTCCATGGCGTCCTGATAGAGTTCATGGGCTTGAGGGTCCGGTTCGAACGCCCCCACCACCACCCTTGAGGGGAGGTCGTAAGGATCAAGAATATTCAGTGCAGAGAGGGCCATCAGTGCAGCCCCTCTGGCGGTGGATTCATCGGGCAGGTCGGTGACCAGAACGGGGCCTCCCAAGACATCTGCAAACATCTGCAACCACACATTCGAAGACAGCACCGCTTGACCGCTCGCAATGTAGGTGGGCGGTCCAGAGAGGGCCAGATGCAACCTGCTGGCAATGTCTGCCATGCGGTAGGCGATGCCCTCCATGCCTGCCCTCAGCAACTGGATGGGTCTGGTGCTGAGTTTCAGGCCATGCACCGTTCCGGTCGCCAGAGGGTCGTAATTTGGGCTGCGCTCTCCGCTGAACGATGGCACAAACGTCAGGCCATGGCTGTCCGGGGCCATGTGGGCCAGTTGCCCTTCCAGTTCATTCCACGGCCCGAGGTTCAGGGTTTCCCGCATCCACTGGTGGATGTTGCCCCCTTCGGTCAGGGCACCTCCCATCAGGGCATGGTTTTGATCGATCAGGTAAGTCCAGAGCCCATCTGGAACAGGGGTGTCTCTGGAAGGAAGCACACACCTCAGGGCACTGGTGGTTCCCACCGTCAGAGCCACCTGACCTGCGCGGGTCGCCCCACTGCCCAGATTGGCTGCGGCCCCATCCCCAATGGCTGGAAAAAAAGGAATGTGGGCGAATTTCGGCCAGCGTTTGGCATGCTCTGGAAGCAGGTGCTGGTGGGGCACGGTCGCATCGGTCAAGAGGGGAAGCTCGGAGACAGAGAGGCCCAACTGTTGCAGCAAAGTGCTATCCCACTGCAACGTATGGCGGTTCAGCAAACCCGTCCATGAAGCCAGAGAGTAAGAAGTCCGAACTTCCCCTCCAAAATACCAGTACAGCAAAAAATCTGCGACGCTGCACCACAACCTTGCTTCATGGGGAAACGCAGTTTTCCAGTAAGGAATCTGGGCGGTCCAGTAGGCGCTGTAATCGGGGCAACCCGTGCGGTGCACCCTTGAGAGGTCCAGAGGAAGTGCTCTGGATGCATGGTGGCTGCGCGTATCAGCATAGGTGAGGACCGGTTCCAGAGGTCGAAGCCCCTCGTCCAGAGCCACCAGACTGGACGCAATGCTGGTGAAAGCCACACCCAGCACTTCTCTGGCCCCCACCCTGAGGTGCAGGATGTCCAGCACCTGATCGACGGCCTGAACAATGCGATTTAAACGGGCTTCTGCTCCTCCGTCAGAGTACACCAGAGGGCAAGGCACACGCGCCTGAATCCCTGCAAGGGCCTGTCCCCTCTGGTCGTAGGCCAGCCCTTTCACACTGCTGGAACCAATGTCGATGGCCAGCATCACCGGTTCAGTCCTGATGTACACGGTTCACCTGCGCTCCTGGCTTTTTTTGAGGGCCTGTTCCATTTTCTGGATGCGACGGCTGGAAAACGGTTCACCCATCACGTGCAAGGCAGCCACCAGACTGTCCAGCAAGCAAAGTTGTGCGAGGCGCGAAGCCACCCCTTCCCTGCGGTATGGACTGTCTGGAGCAGAAACCGTCAGGGTGTGGTGGGCGATGCGGGCCAGAGGGGAACGTCCAAGCCCTGAAAGCAGGATCACCTGTGCTCCATTGTCACGGGCCAGTTTGGCAGCATGCAGGACCTCTGGACGGTTTCCCGACCAACTGATGGCCAGCAGCACATCGGCAGGTTCCAGCAGAGCACACACACTGACAATCGCGTCTGGATCGGTGTGCACGCCACACAACAAACCCAGCCTGAGAAACCTCTGGTGGGCGTCCTGTGCCACCCACCCCGAGCTGCCCATCCCGACCAGTTCAATGCGCCGGGCCTGCGCCAGCACTTCGGTGACTTTCACAAAGGCTTCTGGCTCCAGATGCTCAAGGGTGTCCCGCAACGACATCAGGCTTGCCTCGAAGACCTTGTGCAGCACCTGCTCTGGAGGATCAAACGGTTGAATCGAAGCTGCCGTGCCTTCCCGTTCCGAGGAGGCCAAAGTGCGAGACAGTTTCAGCTTGAAATCCTGATAGCTCTTGAACCCGAGGCCCTGCACCAGACGGACCACGGTGGCTTCACTGGAATTCGAAATGGCCGAAAGGTCCGCGATGGTCCAGCGCAAGAACTCCTCTGGACTGGCCAGAATGGTGTCGATGATCCGAACGCTGGCTGCGCCCACTTCCTCGCGCAGGACATGGAGTTTGCGCAACAGTGGAGGCAGGTGGGCTGGGGGAGGTTGGGTCATGGGTGCTCCTTCTCTGAAACCCGAAAACACAAAAGCACAGGTGGAATGCATTCATTGTAACGCCGGGTTTGCAAAATCCATGCGTCAAAATGAAATAAAAATTCTTGCTGCTTGCCTCCACTTACAGGTACCCTCCTGCGACCCACAGGAAAGATCCATCCTCCAGAGCGAAGATCAAACCAGAAATACGCTTCTGAAACATCAAATTTCTGGTTTCCTTGATGGGTTTCCAGCAGACCTCTTCTGGAGTTTTCCTTTCAAAACAAGATGAAGATTTTGAAAGGATGTTTTGTTTTCAAGGGATTTTTTTGCAATGACAGACAAGGACTCTTCGATCAAAAAGAACAAGGAAAGCCCTTCCAGAGATCCAGAGCATGAATTTGTTCACTAAACGGCTTGTAAGCAGATCCATCTCCAAAAATTGCCACCAATCACACAAAATCCCACCGATATGGAGATAAAGGAAATCCCCAATGCCCCTCAAAACATCTACACAACTGTTGACAGTTTCCTAAACAAAACCTATATTCAGGGCACTTCTGCCACGACTTCTGGAACGCACCCTCTGGCCTGCGCCAGAGTTGCCTCAGGTTCCACTTGCACGGATGGACCCTGAGGTGTTCAAAACATTTCACATTGAGGAGTTTTGATGACCACACTTTCGCGTTTTGTCCTCCGCACCTCTGGCATGCTGGCCCTGCTGTCTCTGGCTGCCTGCACTGCTGCATCGTCTGGCCCCACCTCACCCACCATCCACACGGTAGACCTTGTGGATGCACAGGCTGAACCTGCAGCAAGGTCCTTGTTTGTGTACCTGCAAGAACTGCGCGGGAAAGAAATCCTGTTCGGACACCAGCATGCCACCACCGAAGGGTTCTCCATCACCGCCAAAGACGGCACCCAATCGGAAGTCCAGAAAGCCGTCGGAGACTTCCCTGGCATGTTCGGATGGGACACCCTCTCTCTGGAAGGCCACGAAAAACCGGGGGTGTTCGGAAACAAAACCCAGAGCCGCGACAACCTGATCCAGGTAATGAAAAAAGCCCACGAGCAAGGTGGGGTGCTGGCCCTCTCCTCCCACATGCCCAACTTTGTGACCGGCGGAAACTTCTACGACACCAAAGGCAATGTGGTGTCCCAGATCCTGCCCGGAGGCAGCAAACACGCCGAATACAACCACTTTCTGGACATGGTCGCAGACTTTGCCCTCAACCTCAAAGACGATGCAGGGCAAGCCATCCCGGTGATTTTCCGTCCTTTCCACGAACAAAACGGTGGCTGGTTCTGGTGGGGTGCACCTTACCGCACCCGAGAGCAGTACATCGAAATCTACCGTTACACCGTGGAATACCTGCGCGATGTCAAAGGGGTGCGCAACTTCCTGTATGGATTCTCTCCGAACGGACCGTTCAACAACTCCGAGAAGACCTTCATGGAAACCTACCCCGGCGATGAATATGTGGACATCCTCGGCTTTGACAGTTACTACGATGGCAAATCCGAAGGGTACTTCGAAGGGGCCAAACAAGACGCCAGTCTGATTTCCAGAATCGCTGACGCCAGAGGCAAAGTCGCAGCCTTCACCGAGTTCGGGTATGTGGGGGTCAAACCCACAGGCACCAAAGACCTGAAATTCTTCACCAAACTGCTCTCTGCCCTGAAATCCGACCCGGACGCCAAACGCATGGCCTACATGCTGACCTGGGCCAACTTCGGGACGGACAACATTTTCGTGCCCTACCGCAGTGCACCGGGCCTTGGCAGCCACGAACTGCTGTCAGACTTCGTGCAATATTCTCTGGACCCTTTCACCTCCTTCAGCAAACAGGTGCAAAACGCCAACCCGTTCAGCAAAACCGTGAACACCATTGCAGAGAAACCTCTGGTGCATGTGGTCTCCCCCACCGGACAGCAAACCCTGTCCAGCCAGAGCACCCACACCCTGAGAACCAAAATCCTGCACGCCCAGCCCAGCAAAGTGGTGTACAGCATCGGCAGCGACCCCACCGAGTTCCCCATGGTGCAGGACACTTCCAGCCCCATGAGTTACTACACCGCCCAGTGGAAACCTGATGCTGCACTCGATGAAAGTGCCACCAGCATCACCGTCAAAGCCTACTTGCAAGACGGCAGCCTCCTGAAAGACACCATCAACCTGTATGTTGGGGAATCCAGCGGAGAAACCAACCCTCTGGTGGTGGACACCTTCGACCGCTACAAAGGCAGCAGCGAACTCCTTGACGCCGTCTACAGCACCGCCGGAGACCTGAACACCATCACTCTGGATTCCAGCACACTGGGCAGTGGCAAATACGGCCTCAAATTTGCTTATACGCTGGGCAGTCAGGGCTACACCGGACAGGTCAAAAACATGTCCGGCGTGAACTGGACCGGCACCAACAAACTGAAACTCTGGCTGAAACCCGACGGCAGCGGCAACCGACTGGTCTTGCAAGTCAATGCCAGCGGCATCTCCTTCGAGGCTTACCCCTCCATTGCAGGCACCGAAGCCACCTGGTTGGAAATTCCCTTCAGCAGCTTCAAACCCGCCCCCTGGGACACCGGAAATGCAGGAAAAACCATGACCCCAGAGACCCTCAAAGACATCCGGTCCTTCGGGATTTACGTCAACAAGAACGACGGGACACCCAACTCGGGCACCCTGTATCTGGATGAAATCATCGCAGTGCCTTAAAGGTTAGGCTCTGGCATGTTCCATCCCCGGCTGAAAAGTCGGGGTGTTTCGTTTTGCACACCACCATTCTGAACACCCCTTCTACGTCAAGGAGCGTTCAGACGCTGAACACAGACCCAAACCCGAGGGTCACCCCGACCTGAGCGACAAGTGGGTGGGAGCCAGACATCGAAAAAGGCTCAATCGTCCTCGGGGGTGCGCCAGTAATGGCCGGGATCCATCAATCTCCCCTGTCCGTTCGGTCCCAGAGCCCCTGAGGGGTACTCCTCGGGTTGGCCCCGTGTCCACGCTTTGAGGATGGGGTCGAGGATGCGCCAGGCTTCTTCCACTTCGTCGTACCTCAGGAAGTGGGTCTGGTCGCCTTCGGCAGCATCCACCAGCAGTTGCTCGTACGCGGAAAAATCCTCTTCTTCCTTGCGGGACAACTCGGTTCTGAGCACCACCGGACGGGTTTCGAGGTTCAGGCCGGGGGTTTTGGCGTAGGCCACCAGTTCAATGCTTTCTGCGGGCTTCATGCGGAAAATCAGCCAGTTGGAGAGGTCCTCCACCCCATCAAACAACTGGGTGGGCACCTCTTTGAACTGAACGGCCACCTCGGTGTAGGTCTCTTTCATGCGTTTTCCACTGCGCAGGTAGAAAGGCACCCCCTCCCAGCGCCAGTTGTCGATGTACAGTTTCACCGCAGCAAAAGTCTCTGTGCGTGAAGTGTGGGGCACCCCCTCTTCTTCCATGTAGCCCGGCACGGTTTTGCCGTCCATTTCACCCGCACCGTACCGCCCACGGACCGCAAACTCCTTGACCCGGTCCAGAGGGATGCTGCGCACGCTCTGGAGCACCTCCACTTTGTGCTGGCGCAGGTTGTCGGCGTTCCAGCGGCTGACCGGTTCGATGGCGGTCAGGGCAAAAATCTGCATCAGGTGGTTTTGCAGCATGTCCCTGAGGGCTCCGGCCTGATCGTAGTACTTGTAACGCCCCTCCAGCCCGAGGGTTTCGGCAGCAGTGATTTGCACCTGTGCAATGTTGGCACTGTTCCAGATGGGCTCCATGAAGCGGTTGGCAAAACGGAACACCATCAGGTTCTGCACGGTTTCTTTGCCCAGAAAGTGGTCGATGCGAAAAAGCTGGTGCTCTTTCCAGTGCTTGTGCAGGTGTTTGCGCAGTTGCTGGGCCGATGAAAGGTCCCAGCCGAACGGTTTTTCGATGATGAGCCTGCGCCAGCCGTTCTTTTCGCGGTGCAAACCTGCTGCACCCAGAGAAATGGCCGCTTCATCAAAAAACTGCGGAGGCAAAGCCAGATAAAACAGGGCGTTGCCGTCCAGTTTTTCTTCCAGTTGTTTCAGGTGCTCTGGGGTGAGGTCCCCTTGCAGGTAATCAATGCGCCCTTTGAGTTCATCCCACACGTCCTTTGAGAAGTTCGGAACAAATTCTTTGAGGTTCTTCTCAAGGTGCTTCAAAAACTGCTCGGGGGTCCAGTCTTCGCGAGCAAAACCCACCACCTTGAACTCGGGCAGGCGTTCTTTTTTGATCAATCGGTAAATGGCGGGAAACAGGAGCCTGCGGGTCAAATCTCCGGTCGCTCCGAGGATCACAAGGGTGAAAGGTTCAATGGGCATGGGTGCCTCCTTCGGTCTTTTTCACCATAGAGGCAGATCGGTAAATTTTTCGTATGAATCGCAACCAAAGTGCAGAATGTCGGGACAGGAAACGCCAGTCAACCCCGTGCAGTGACGGCAATCATCTTGCAATCATGGGTCCAGAAGTACAGTGACACCATCAGAAGAAGCTTTCTTCGAGGAGTTCACATGAAACAGCCTTCAAAATCCCTGCTCAAATCCATTTGCACCCTCGGGGTGTTGTTGCAACTCGGCGCACAGGCCGCCCCGGACATCCTTTCCATCAGCAACACCACCACCATTCCCACCACCGATCAGGTGCGCTGCCCGAGCCGTGCCGGAGGCCAGACCTCCATGCCGGATGTTTCCGCGGTGCTGCAACCCCAGCTTTCTGAAGCCTTGGTGCAACTCGAAACCCGCCTGAAGGAAATGAAACCCACCGATCCCGGTTACACCCTGCTGGTGGGGATGCGTGACCAGTTGATCGCCCAGCAGAACATCCAGAGCCCTTTTCAGGCCCCCATCGAACCGGAAACCCTGGCAGGGAGCGAACGTCCTGTGAACCTGACCGAAGCCCTCGGGATGCTGCAAGCGGCCCTTGAGGGGTCTCTGGCCCCAGAGACTTTTGCAGCCCTCAAAGCCACATCCGATTACCAGTCTGCAAGCAAACTGCGCGGAAAAGTGCCGATTGCCATGGCCAATGGCAAACCTCTGGCAGCGATGGCGTTTTTGTTGCGTGCCCATGAACTGGACCCCAACCACCCAGAGGATCTGGTGAGCCTGTCCGGTCTGGCAAACTTTTACGGTTTCTGGTACGAAAGCCTCGCTTTGCTGGAGGCTGCCCGAGCACAGCAAAGCACCCTGAACACCCCGTGGGGCATGAACCCCACCGCCATGATCCTCAACAATCAGGGGCATGCCCTGCTGGGTCTGAATCGGCCCGCACAGGCTGAAGTGGTGCTCCGTGAAGCGGTGCGCCTTGAACCCCTGCTCACCGAGGCGAAAAAGAATCTGGCGCAGGCTCTGGGTGAACAGGGCAAGTGCACGGAGGCCGCAAGATGGTACCGTCTGGGCAATTACCGGATGCCCCTCAAAGACATGGTGGGACCGGGGGGTGGACCCGTAGAGTCTCCAGAGGTGGACGTGATCACCCTCAAACCTTATGAAGAGGCTTACACCATGTCCAAAGGCATCGAGGGGCGCTTTCCGAACATTCCGATGCCTGCCAACATCCGCGAGGCCACCGAAGCCGCCCCTTTTGTCAGCAATGAAATGAACCGGGCTGCAGTGGCCGCGCAGCAGAACAGCCAGAAATTCCAGCAACTCTGGCCGGGCATTTACAACAAGGGCAACCAGCTTCTGAAAAACCCCAAAACCCGCATGACCGGCGAGGTGACGTTGCACCTGATGGGCCCCATCAACTCTGCAGACCCTGAAGATGCAGACATCAACAAACTGTACGAGAAAGTGGATGAGGCCCACCAGCAGTACTTCGCAGCCCGCGAACCTGTGGACCAGAGGTACATCAAGGCAGCAGAACAGAGCGCCACCCAGTACAGCTCTGAACTCCTCGGGTGCAACGGGAACGGTCCCTGTCAGGAACGTGCCCGGATTGAGCACGACAAGCGCATGTGCGCTGCGGGCAAACAATGGAATTCTGCCCTGCTGGGAGACCTTCAGCAGTACGACACAGCCTACCGTGCCTACTACCGTCCCTTTCACAAGGTGCTGAGTGGTCTGGTGGGATACCTGAGCGACGCAGAATTTTATCAGGCGGCCACCACCCAGATGAAAGCCATTTACTTCCAGAACTACAGCACCTACCTGTCTGTGGTGGGCATGCATGTGGTCACCGCAGGGGCATACGGCACCTTCTGCAAGGATGAAGTTCCCCCACCGGATCTGGTGGCCCAAGACCCCGAGGACGCCAAAGCCTGCGAAGCCAGTCCCATCAAACCCAAAGCTTCGGTGGCCTTTTTGGAAGTGACCTACATGTGCGAAAAAGTCGAGGTGGAGGCGTCCACCGAAGGGGTTCTTGCCGCTTTCGTGGTGGTTGGTTACGAACAGTCCCAGCGTTACGTCAAACTGACCGATCCCAAAGAGCGCTTCATTGAAAAGCAGGCCGGGCGCAATCCTGACCGCAAGTTGCAACTGCGCAATTACGGTTACGCTTTCGATGGCAAACTCACCATTTTTGCCGGGGGCAAAGTGTCTGCGGGGGGTTCTGTTGGCCCTGTGGAAGCCGATGTGGGTGCAAAATTCGGACCCTATGTGACCATTGACGGCGGAGGCAACATTCTGGATGCGGGTGGCAAAGTGGACACCAGCCAGTCCACCATGGTCAACCTCGGGTTGGTGTCGGTGGGTTACGAGGCTGAAGGCCCCGGAGACAGCTTCTCCATCATGTCTGGAAAATGAATGCTGGGGCAGGGTCACAGGAGAGGGTGTGCTTGTGGTCCTCGTCCAGAGCAAGACAGTAGACAGTTCACAGCAAGAAATCCTCGTGCAGGACATCTCAGAACCGTCAACAGCACATGTGAAGCTTGACCAGCAAGAAAGAGGCCCCAGAGGGGCCTCTTTCCCTCATGCCTCTGGAACAGGTTCGGTCATCACTTGCACGAACACCTGCACCAGTTCCGGGTCCAGCAGGGTTCCGGCTTCTTTCCAGAGCTGTGAAATGGCCGCCTCGTGGCTGAAGGCTTTTTTGTAGGGTCTTTCGCTGGTCAGTGCGTCGTACACATCCACCACCGCAAAGAGTCGGGCCAGAAAAGGAATGGTCTTGCCTGATAGCCCTTCCGGGTATCCCGAGCCATTCCAGCGTTCCTGATGGTGCAGCACGATGTCGAGGGTGCGCTCTGGCAGGGAGGGAATCGAACGGGTCAGTTCGAATCCCACCACCGGGTGTTGCTTGATGATGGCCCACTCCTCTGGGTCGAGTTTTCCGGGTTTGAGGAGCACCGCATCCGGGGTGGCAATTTTGCCGATGTCGTGCAGGTACGCTCCCCAGCGGAGTTCCTTGAGGGTTTCTTCGTCCAGCCCGACCCCTTCCCCAAGTTTCTGGCAGAGTTCGATCACCCGGTCGGTGTGGCCTTTGGTTTCGTAATCGCGGTATTCGAGGGCCAGTCCGAGGGTGCGCATGGTTTCTTCTCGGGAGGCTTCCAGACGCTGAATGTCCACCAGTTTGCTGTAAGCGAGGCTCACCCGTTCTTCAATGGCCCCGAGCAACCTCTGGGTGGATGGTGAGACCTCGATATGCCCCCTGTGCACGAAACTGATGGCACCGTACACTTCACCATCGGCGTGGATGGGCAGCAGGGCAAAGGCGCGGAACAGTTTGCGGTTCTGAACGTCGGTTTTCCCGATGCGGGTGTTCTCTGCACCAATGAACAGGGGTTTCGTGCCTTCCAGCAGTTGCAGGACCGTGGCACGGGTGTTGCGGGCCAGCACATGCTCGATCTGCTGGCGCACCTCCGGGTTCGCCCCATGAAAAGCCTCAAGGTGCAGGTTCTCTTCTTGAAAACTGATGAAGAAACCAAATTCATATTCGGTGAGGGGCAAGGCCAGTTTGATGGCCTCTTCTGCAACCTCCAGAGGCTGGTTGGCCAGCAAAATGCGGTACTTGAGTTCCAGCAACGAGGTGTAGCGCTGGTTCTGTTCGCGGGCTTCCTGCTGGGCCTTTTTGCGTGAAGTGATGTCTTCGGTGACCACCAAGAGCAGGCGTTCTCCGGGCTGCTCTGGATGTCCGATCACCCGCATGGTGCTGGACACCCACAGGGTGCGGCCCGAGCGGTGCACCACCCGGTACTCGTAGGCCCGGTAGTCGGCTTTGCCCTGCCAGATTTCCTCAATGTCTGCATCGGTCAGGTGTCCGTGGTCCTCGGGGTGCAACAGGTCAAAAGACATCCCCACCATCTCGTTGGGGGCATACCCGAGCATCCTTTCACTGGCCGCCGATGCGTACACGCAACGCCCTTCGCGGTTGTACATGCGGTACAGACCGGGACTGTTGTTGAGGATCAGTTGATACAGGTCATCGCGGTTTTTGAGGGCTTCCTGTGCCCGCATTTCCGAAGACAAATCCCGATGGGTGGAGATCCAGTACCGCCCCTGCGGTTCAATGTCGATGGGAGACAGGCTGAGTTCAGCCCAGTAGGTGCTGCCATCTTTGCGTTTGAACTGGGCACGGCACTGGTAAGGCAGGTTGGACCGCACATTGGAGACCACTTCTGAGATGATCTGCTGGGAGATGTTTTCGCTTTCCAGCATCCTCGGGTTGTGACCTTCGAGGTCAGGTTTGGGGTAACCGGTCAGGCGTTCAGCAGCAGGATTGGCGTACAGAATGCGGGGCTGTCCGGGAACGATGTCCAGAATCAGAATGGCATCAAAAGTGGACTCCAGAGCAGCGGAGGTCAGTTTGAGCCAGTCAGGGGTGTTCATGGGACCTCCTTTGCTGGGATGGGGCTTTTTGCCGATGGTGCTCCACAAGCCCACCTTTCCATGCAGACGATTTCATCTGTAATTTATCTTTCTAGCCTTTTTTGCCCGAGCAAAACAAGAACTCAGGCAGCCACACGTACAGGGGACTGCCTGAATCTTAAGAAATTGGGCTGAAATTACCGTCGGATCTGCTGCCGTCTCTGGACATCCCACTGTCCTTTTCGGGTGTACAGGGTGACCAGAGCCAGCACCCGTTCGAAGGCCAGCACCTGTCGGTACCCGAGTTGTTCCAGCACCGTGGCAAAGATCAAACCGAGGCGGTCCTGAAACCGGGCATAGCGCTTGATCATGAAGCCCTCGATGCCCAGCGAAGCGGCACTGACCAGTGTGCCGTAGAGCAAGGCCATCACCAGAAAGAGCACGGCAAAATCGGCGTTGAGCTGTCCGGTGAGCCACAGGTACAGGGTGAGCAGGTAACCAAACACCTCCAGCACAGGGGCAAAAGCCTCAAACAGCAAGTAAAACGGCATGCTGAACATCCCAATGCGACCATAACGGGGATTCAAGAACATTTTGCGGTGGGTCCAGAGGGTTTCCACAAGCCCCCTCTGCCAGCGGTTTCTTTGCTTGCGCAGCATCCCCAGATCAGAAGGCACCTGTGTCCAGCAGATTGGGTCCATGGTGTAGCGGATGTGGTATTTCTGCTTTCTTTCACGCATTTCGCGGTGCAGACGGACCACCAGTTCCATGTCCTCGCCTACGGTGTCGGTGCGGTAACCGCCCACATCCAGCACAGCCTTTCTGGAAAACAGTCCAAAAGCACCAGAGATGATCAAAAGAACGCCAAGTTGACTGAAGGTGGACCGTCCAGCCAGAAAAGCCCGGGTGTACTCGACGACCTGAATCCGTTCAATCCAGCTTTTTGGGGCGTGGGCTTCCTGAACCTGATCTTCCAGAATCTGGCTGCCGTTCATCACCCGAACGGTTCCACCCACCGCCAGCAGGTGGTCGTCTTCCAGAAACTGACGGGACACCCGCATCAGGGCTCTGGCTTCCAGCATGCTGTCTGCATCCACCGAGCAAAACAGGGGCTTGGTCGAGTGGGTGATTCCGGCATTGAGGGCATCGGCTTTGCCCCCGTTTTCCTTGTCGATCACCAGCAAATGGGGGTATTTGATGCTGCGGTACAACCCAAGGACCTTTTTGGATTCCAGCACCCTTGAAGGGAATTCGCGGGTTTCTTCCAGCAGGAATTCTTCCTGAAGTTTTTGCAGGGTCTGGTCTTTTGAACCGTCATTGATCACGATCACTTCGAACTCGGGGTACTGCAAGTTCAGAAAAGAGTGCACCGAGGCCACAATGGTGTTTTCTTCATTGTGGGCAGGGACCAGCAGGCTGATGGGGCGGTAGTAACCTTTCTCCATGTAGGATTTCATCAGCACCTTCTCCCCTTTGAGGGCAGAGGTGGTCATCACCCGCGTTGCCACCAGAATGCTCAGGGCGTAAATGCTATTGAGCACAGCAAAATACACCACAATCAGCACCTCCAGAGCATACAAAACCGTGCTTTGCCAGTTCTCCATCTCAGGCCGCCTGCAAGGATTGCGAAGCCATGTCTCGGGCGTACCGGTCGGGATGCTGATGCATGGCCAGTTGCAAAGTCTGGTGCCCCTCTGGGCCGAGTTCCAGCAGGGCCTGTGCGCTGTTGTGACGCACCCACCACGCTTCATCGGCCAGAGCGTCATACAGCAAGGTGGTCACCTGTTCGTTTTTGATGGCTTTGCAGGCCAGAGCTGCCTGTGCCCGCACGAACCAGACGGGATCTTCCAGCAAAGCATAAACCTCTGGTACGGCTTCTGAGGGAACCTGCTGCATGCTGACCAGCACTTTCAGACTGGCTGCCCGCAAATCTGGATTTTTGGAATTCAGCAAAGTCAGGCATTCATCCAGACATTCTTCTGCACGCACGTAAGTCAGGGCACGCAAAGCCCGCAGTTGCATGCTCTGTTCTTCGTCTTTGAGGAGGTCTTGCAAGAGGAGCACGCCGCGGTCTCCCAAAAGCACCAGCACCTGTTCGATCCAACCCGAGCTGAACCGGTCATCGCGCACCAGACGCTCAAAGGTGCGGGCCACTTCTTTTCGGGGCACCTGAGACACCGCCATGGAACGGGCCAGCGAAGTCAGGGCCAGACGTTGCAGGTCAGGGTGTTTGGAAAAGCACTGCTGATACAGCATTGGGTGGGTCTGCGGATCGCACAGCAAAGCCCAGCGTTCCAGCACCCGCACCTTTTCCAGACGGGAAGAACTGGTGCGCAGGATGTGCATGTCTCTGGACAGAAGTCCAGTCATTTCATAGATGTGACGGGCCTTCTCGGACTTCTCTGGTTCAAGGGTGTCTTTGATGATGAGCAGGGCTTCGGCGGCAATGGGGTCTGCCGTGCGGGTGGGCAAAGGGGCACGGTTGAACAGCACCTCATGCCACACGCCCATCCAGCGTTCCCGCTCTTTGTTGGTGCGCTCAAAGTGCGACTCACTGTACGAAAAATAACCAGACTGGTAGGCCACGGCTCCCACCAGAGACAGCACCGTGAGCAGAATCAGGGCCAGCAGCACCTGATACACCACCTCGGGTTGTTCTTGCCACGCAGGCACCAGCAGCACGAACACCAGAGCGGCCAGACTGCCCACCACCAGCAATCCCAAAAACAATGACAGATGATTCAGGCCTGAAAGGCCCCAGCGTCTCCACATGTCAATCCATCCTCCTCAAATGTCCAAACCCATGAAATGTTCGATGTGATCCCTGAGCTGTGATTTCTGAACTGCAATTTCTTCAGTGTTTCCTGTGGGTTGATCTGCGTTTGCTGCCCTTTTGGATGCATCTAAGGGATTTCCCCAATGCCCATGGGCAGACGGTGCATTATGCGCAGAAAGTGCACAATCCATGCTTGTGGATTTCCCACAATGTTCAGGACCCCATTCAGAAAATGGGCAAACCTGAACCTTCTCTCAAGTGCCTTTGCCGTCTGGCAAAGCAAACCATCACCGGGTCATCTAAGCAACTTCCTGAAGGCTGATCTTCTTCATGCACAGGACTTCGATAATTGAGGCATGCACGCACAAGAAGCCCTCCAAATCGCCACTCTGGCTGCACAGGCCGCGGGAAAACTGCAACAGGCAGGCCAGCAGCAACTGAAAAACATCCAGCAAAAAAGCCACTTCAACGACCTCGTCACCGAAGTGGATCAGGAATGTGAAGCCACCATCCGCCAGATCTTGCACCAAAATGCCCCAGAGCATGCCATTCTGGGTGAAGAGGGGGGCAGCACTGGAGAAAGCCGTTTCCGCTGGATTGTGGACCCTCTGGACGGCACCCACAACTATGTGCGCGGCCTGCCCATGAGTGGGGTCAGCATTGGCTTCGAGGTGGATGGCCAGATGCAAGCCGGAGTGGTGTTCGACCCCTCCAGAGAAGAAATGTTCACCGCAATTCGAGGCAAAGGGGCCTTCCTGAACGGCGAACCCATTCAGGTCAGTGCTTTTGCCTCGATGCAGGACCCTCTGGCCATTGCCACAGGTTTCTCCAGACAGGGCCACCTGAAAGAGGTGGCCTTGCAGCAGTTCACCACCCTGATCCACAAGGGATTGTCGGTGCGCCGTTACAGCAGTTCCACCCTGACCCTTGCCTACATCGCAGCAGGCAGGCTGGACGCTTACTGGGACCTCAAATTGGCACCGTGGGACACTGCAGCAGGTTCCCTGCTTGTGGAGGAGGCCGGAGGCAAAGTCACTGCCGTTTCTGGTGAACCTTTTGTGCTGGGAGGTTCCTTGCTGGCCAGCAACGGTCACCTGCATGATGAACTGCTCGGGTTGCTGAAGACCTGAAGATCTGAAGTCCAACACGCACTCATTTGCTGCTCGGGCGGTGTTCTCCAAGAGCGGTCAGAACACCGCTCTTGGTGGTGATCAGCGGATGTTTTTAACTGAAGATGCGTATTGTGACGAAACAAAGAAACTGTTGTGATGGTGAAACCTTCCCTCAACCCCGGAAGGCAGGAGGCACCACCATGGGCTTGATTGACCGCATCGAAAAAGAACTTGGGTTACCGGGTCTGGTTCAAAAACTGGCTTCAGATCTTGCTCCCACCGACCTCACATCATTGCTGCTGGAAGTATACCGCCAGCAGGCCCACAGGCGGTCAGCGGCTCAGGTACTTGCGGAATATCAGCAAAACCGATTTGTGAAGCCTGCACAGGTCAGCCCCAGACAACTACTGAACTGGGAAACCACACTCTTTGACACCTTGCCAGAGGAAGTGGAAGTGCTCGATTTGTCCCCTGTGACCCCTCTGGGCACCTGTTCGGTGGTGGCGGGCGTGGACCAGAATTGGTCGGTGTCCACCGTGCGAGGCATGGAAGTGGTTTCGGATGCCACCAACGTGTTGGCCCTTGAAGCCGCTGCCCGCAGGCAAACCCTGCGGAAAGCCCACCCCAAATCCAGAGAGGTTGTCCGTCTGGGTGCCAGCCACCGTTTGCTGAGGCCCCAAATTCCGTTCATTCCTGGGGTGTCCACCCACTTCAATTTGTTCTGCATGGTCAGTGCTGGTCGGGATCTGGGCAGCAGGGGTTTTGAATTTCAGCACGTGTTGCAGCACTTGCAAGTGCAGCTCAGAGCCCTGAGGGCTTTTGTGTCGCCAGAACTTGCCCTGAAAGTCAAGGTGACAGATTTTCATAGAGACACCCAACCTGACCGCATCAAAACAGACATCTTGGATGTCCTGCAAACCGCTTTTTCAAACTTGGTGTGTGAGGTTGATCCTCACCGGATCGGGGGCAAAGGGTACTATTCTGGGTTGTGTTTTTATGTGTTCGCCTTGATGCCAGACGGAAATGAATTGAATTTGTCCGATGGGGGTGAAGTGCCTTGGGGACAGCGTCTGCTCAGCAACCAAAAAGAACGCATGGTGATCAGTGGTCTCAGTGGTGAACGGTCAGCAGGTCTGCTGTTTTGATGTGTGAAACAGAAAGATCTGTTTGAATCCTTCTGTCAGATGCTTTAAACCTGAAGTCCCACTCGAAGGACAAATTCTGACCTCTGGGCTGTCAAAATACAGGCATGACACTGGCATGGCTTGCTCTGCTCGGTCTGGTGGGGGTTCTGGTGGTCGGGGCCATCCGCACAGACCTGAATGTGGGGTTGCTGGCCATGGCTCTGGCGTTCGTGATCGGCACCGCTGGAGCAGGCCTTGCACCCACCGAATTTGGTGCCCTGTTGCCCGGAAACCTGCTCCTGACGCTTGTTGGGGTGACCCTGTTCTTTGAACTCCTCAGGCAAAACGGCACCCTCGATCAGATCACCCAACGCATCCTCAAACTGGCCCGAGGAGACAGCAAACGCCTGCCGATGGTGTTCTTCTTTTTGACATTCATCAGTTCGGCTCTGGGGCCGGGAAACATCGCTTCCACCGCCCTGATCGCCCCTGTGGCCATGCGGGTCGGGGTGGCAGCAGGGGTGCATCCGGTCCTGATGGCGATTGTGGTGTGCACCGGTGCCAATGCAGGCACCTTCTCTCCTGTGGCGGTCACAGGCAGCATCAACACTGAACTGATGCGCTCAATTGGACTGGAGCAGGGCCTGAACCTCCACATTTTCGGGATGGTGGCATTGATCCAGACGGTGAGTGCAGTGCTGGCCTACCTGATCTTTCAAGGCTGGAAAACCCACACCTCTGAAACCACCCCTCAACCCGAGACCCCTGCCAGACCAGAGCCTCTGAACTGGAAAAACCGGGTGTCTTTGCTGGCCCTTGCCTGCTTCATTCTGTCGGTGATCGTGCTGAAATGGCCTGCCAGCATGGCCGCGTTCCTGCTGGTGGCCGTGCTGACCGTCCTGAAAGTGGCCCCTTCGGAAGACAGCATCAAAAACCTGCCGTGGTCGGTGATCCTGTTGATTTCAGGCATCAGTGTGCTGCTGGCCTTGCTGGAAAAAACCAGCAGTCTGGACCTGCTGACCTCCATGCTGGCCCAGTACACCCCTCAGGGCTTCTTGCATGCTGCTCTGGCTTTCGTGACCGGACTGGCTTCGGTGGGCAGCAGTTCCAGTGGTGTGGTGATGCCCCTGTTCATCCCTCTGGTGCCAGAGCTGGTCTCCAAACTCGGGGGCAGCAGTTTGCAAGACGCTGTGGTGGCCATTGATGTGGGCTCCCACATGGTGGATGTCAGTCCGCTTTCCACCCTCGGGGCCTTGTGCCTTGCTGCCCTGCCCGAGCAGGTCAACCGTGCAAGGGTGTTCAAGGGGTTGCTGCTCTGGGGCCTGTGCATGACGGTGGTGGGGGCTGTGCTGGCTTACGTGATTCTGGATGTGTTCTGAAGGGCAAGCACAAAGCCTCCAGTTTGATTCTTCAACTGAAAGAGCGGTCAGCGGTCAGCGAAAAGCTCACCTTAAAACTTTTTTTCGACAACAGCAAAAAACAAAAACGACAAGTGAAAGCCCACTCAGATTTGAAGGTCAAAAGGCAGCAAGAAAACTTTCCTTCTGGCTGAACGCTGATCGCTGATGGCTCTCTCTGTTTGCACTGAGCGAACAGCGACTTTGCGCTGCCCCTGAGGCATTCTGGACCCTATGGTGTAGCATGTCGGTACCATGGGCACCAAATTTCAGGGCAACGACCGTCAAATTCAGGCACTCAATGCCTACATCAAATTGCACCGCGCAGCGTCCACCGTAGAGACTGCTGCCAATCAGCACCTGCAAAACCATGATTTGAGCCTCAGCCAATTCAGTGTGCTGGAAGCCCTGTTTCACCTCGGGCCACTGACCCAGAAGCAACTGGGCGAGAAGATCCTCAAGTCCAAAGGCAACCTGACCATGGTGATCGACAACCTCGAAAAAAGAGGACTGGCGGTGCGTGAGCGCAGCTCAAAAGACCGCCGAAACATCCACGTCAGCATCACAGAGCAGGGAAACCAACTGATTGCAGGCATCCTGCCGGGTCATGTGGAGGGGATCGAACAGGTGTTTTCGGTGCTGACCCCTGAAGAATTGGGCACACTGGCCGATTTGTGCAAAAAACTCGGGCTGGGTGTGGCTGGGAACACCTGAGAACAGCAGCAATGCTGTACAAAACAATCAAAAAGAGGCTCTGGACTTCCAGAGCTTTTTTGATGAAAGGCCAAAAGGTGCTTTTTTCACATATTGGTTTAATATTAAACTGTTTAATGTGGACATAAGGAGGTTTCCATGCGAAACCCTGCGCAAGGCATCCACCACATCACCGTCATGGCCAGCCATCCCCAGAGAAACATCGACTTCTACACCCAGGTTCTGGGCCAGCGCATGGTCAAAGTCACCGTCAATTTTGACGATCCCGGCACCTACCACCTGTACTACGGAGACAGGGTGGGCACCCCCGGCACCATCATGACTTTTTTTCCTTGGTACGGGGCCAAAAGAGGCCAGAGGGGAAACGGAGAAGCTGTGGCAACGGGCTACACCATCCGACCTCAGAGCCTTCCCTACTGGACAGAGCGCCTGCAAAACCTGAGCATTCCCTTCACGACCTCCACCCGCTTTGGTGAAACGGTCCTGACCCTGGAAGATCCAGACGGCATGCTGCTGGAGATCATCGCCTCCAGCAAAGCCAGCCCGGTGGAACACTGGGAAAACGGACCCATCGAAGCAGAAAACGCCCTGCAAGGCTTTCATGGGGTCACCCTCTGGGTGGGGAACCTGAAAAGTTCACAGGTCTTGCTGGAAACCCATCTGGGCATGGTTTACGTGGGTTCTGAAGCCGATCCAGAGGGCACCCGTCACCGTTTCGAAGCGGTCTCGGGCGGGGTGGGCAGCCATGTGGATGTGGTCGAAAGACCCGGCAAAGGCAAAGGACGCAGCGGAGCAGGCACCATCCACCATGTCGCCATGCGCACCGTTTCCGACGACGAGCAACAGGAGTACATGCATGCCCTTTTTGCCAAAGGCTACGGGGTGACGCGCGTGCAGGACAGGCAGTACTTTCACAGCATCTATTTTCGTGACCTCTCTGGGGTGCTCTTTGAAATTGCCACCGATGCTCCCGGCTTTGCGGTGGATGAACCCGAAACCGAACTGGGCAAACACCTCAAACTCCCCGAATGGTACGAGCCCAGACGGACAGACATCGAGAACCATGTGCGCAAAATCACCAGTCCTGAATACGGAATCACCATCGGGAACCGAGAGTGAACAAGACCCCAAAAGAGAATCCTCCAGAGCAAGCTCTGGAGGATTCTCTTTTCTCAAACCAACAAGGAGGAGGTGAAGTTGACCGTCAGGTGCGAGGGGAATTGGAAAGAAGACGAAAGGGGTTGGAGGGGACGTTCGCACCGAACTTGAAGTCAGTATAGGAGAGGGGCCTGTACGCTTTTCTTACACTTCATTGTGAACGGACATTAACATGACAAACCTACCCCCAGGGTAAGCACAAAGTCTGACTTTTGGCATGTCACTTGAAAAGCGGTCAGCGATCAGCTTTCAGCAAAAAGCCACTCCAGAGGCTTTTGCTTTGGAAAACAGCCAGACAAAAAGACACAAAATGAAAGCCCATCAGACTTTCCCTTCAAAAGGCAGCCAGAAAACTGTCCTTAGTGCTGACTGCTGATCGCTGACGGCTGATGGCTACTTGGTGTTTGCATGACCCGACAGCGACTTTGCGCTTACCTTGAACCTACCCCTCACCCAGAGAAATGCTGTTCCAGCCAACCTCGGGTGAGCAGCAGGTCCTGACGGGTCAACTGGTGGCCTGTGGGCAATTCTTCGGTTTGTACTGTGGCTCCCGTGCCCTGCAAAAATGCAAGCAAGGGTTCTGCGTGGGGCCTGTATGGGTCTGCCCGCCCGAGGGTGATCAGGATGGGTTTGCCCGCCAAGTCGGTCTGCTCGGGTTGTTCCAGAGGCATCACCGGACGCCAGAGCACCGCACCTGCCAGTTTCTGTGGATGCCGGATCAGGGCAGCCACCCCAATGTTGGCTCCGTTGGAGTACCCCAGAGCGACCACTTTTTGCGGATCAAAACCGTAGTGTTCACTGGCCTGCTGCACAAAATCCAGCAAGGACACCGATTCCTGACGGATCTGCTCCTGATCGTACTTGATGTCGGTGAAACGGCGGAAAAACCTCGGGCTGCCCTCGTCCAGAGAGCGACCCCTCACACTGAGCAGGTGGGCGGTGGGGGCCACCTCTCGGGCAATTTGCAGCAGGGACAGTTCGTTGCCTCCGGTGCCGTGCAGCACCAGCAACGTGAGGTCCTGTGTGCCTTTCTCGAAACGGTGAATCCAGTCAAAACGCTCGGGCATGGGTGCTCCTGTGGGGTCAGTCGATGGGTTTGAGGTTGCGTTCGATTTCGGCACGTCGGCCTTCCAGAAAGGGAGGCAGGATCAGCTTTTCACCGATGGTCTCGGGGTTTTCATCCACGGCAAAACCGGGTCCGTCGGTGGAGATTTCGAACAGCACCCCGTTGGGTTCACGGAAGTACAGGGCTCGGAAGTAGTGGCGGTCGATGGCTCCACTGTGCCGGATGCCCACACTGCTCAGGCGATCGATCCACTGAAGGTATTGATCGTCATCGGGGGTGCGGAAAGCCACATGGTGCACCCCTCCTGCGCCCGGTTGGGTGAAAGGCAAATCCGGTTGAATCGCCACATGCAATTCGGCATGAGGACCCGAGCCGCCCATCTGGTAAACGTGCACCGTTCTGGTGACCCCATCTGAGAGGGCGTATTCCCGGACATGCTGCATGTTCATCACTCGGGTCAGCACAATGTCCGTGGAGCGCAAAGCAGGCACACTCATGGTGATGGGACCCAGACCCCGGATCTGGTGCTCTGAAGGCACCGGGCTTTTCTCCCACGGAATGCTGGGATCTCCGGTTCCTCCATCGTCGATGAGGGCAAGCCTCTGGCCTTCCGGATCTTCGAAATTCAGGGTCAGGCGACCATCTTGTTCCTGAATCTCTTCTGCTTTCACCCCGAGTTCCCGGAACCGTTCCTGCCAGAATTGCAGGCTTTGAAGGCCATGCACCCTGAGTCCGGTGCGCACCACGCTGTGGGTGCCGCGTTTTTCTCTGGGCACACTCCAGTCAAAAAAAGTCAGGTCGTGGCCGGGTGTGCCCACCTTGTCGGAATAAAACAGGTGGTAGGCTTTCACATCGTCCTGATTGACGCTGCGTTTGATGAGGCGCATCCCCATGGTTTGCGTGTAAAAACGGTAATTGTCCTGAATCCGGGCAGAAACCGCAGTCAGGTGGTGAAATCCTTTGAGTTCCAGCGTCACGTTGTCCTCCTTTGCTTCTGGGTTGAGCAGACGTTGTTTCAACCTCGCCTCAGTGTCCTGAACTTTCCATTCGCTTTGCTCAAGCAGAAGTCAGATCAACTGACTTCTGCTGAAAGCAGTCACAGGGCCTCGGCCACCTGTCGCTTTTGGGTTTTGGCCCGGCGGTCCCGGTCCCGTTTGACCCTGAGCAGCAACTGGTTTAACAGCTGCACTTCTTCACGACTGAGGCCCGAGAACTGCCTCTGGTGGTGTTCGACCACCCTTGGGAGGGCCTGTTCGATGCGGGCTTTTCCGAGTTCGGTCAGGTGGAGGCGTTTGAATTTGCCTTCCGACCTGCGTTCCAGAAGGCCCCTCTGGGAGAGTTTCTGCACGTGATAGGTCACGTTGGGGGCACTGACCAGCATTCCAGCCGCCACATCCTGCTGGGCCAGTCCATCGGTGGCATGCACCAGGGCCAGCAGGTCAAACTCGGTCACGCTGAGGTCCAGATCTGCCAGCAGGTCTTCCACATCCGACTGGTTGTCGAGGTAGATGTGGGCCAGACGGCGGTAGGTGCGGATCTCCAGGTGCTTGATGGTCTTTTTTGGCGTCTGCGTCATGCCCTTCTCCTGATCAATAAGTTAAATCTTAAACTGTTTAACGTTGGTCTGTCAGCTCACAAATCCAGCACCAAACAGGGTGCATCCGATTCTACACCCTGAAAAAACGCAGCTTGTGCCCTTTTTTGACAATGTGCCCGAGGTCCAAAATGACAAAAAACCCGGTCTGTCTGACTCGGGTTTTGCTGTCTTGGGTAGTTTCAAGCATTACACCACCTCAGACTGATCGGCGCATGAGGAGGCATTGAACTTTGCTTCATGCTCGAACAAATCAGATGTGGTGCCCGGCAGCCCTCAAAGCTTGCAACGTCTCGTCCAACTGGTGGGCCTTCACCAGCAGGTAATCGGTGTTGTAGGTGGAAATCGCAAAAATGCCGACCCCTGCATCCGCCAGAGGCATGGTCACAGCATTGAGAATGCCCGTCTGGTCAAAGGCAAACGGCCCCTCGAATTTGAAGCAACGCCAGTCCAGACTGACCAGAGGGGCATCCAGCAGAACCTCCTGAGGACACACCACCGAAACCTCCTCGGCATTGACAGTGACGGACACGAAAGGGCCTCTGGGAAAGGCAGGCAAGGGGGTCTCTGGGGGGAATTGCAGGATTTTGAAGGTCTCTGGAAGCAAGGTCAGGGTCAGTTGAGGCATGGGTTCTCTCTCTTTCAGATGGCATCAGGAGGGGCGTTTTTTGACCCCTCGGGTGGCGGTGGCGGTCCAAGGGTCTTCAGGCCACGGGTGTTTGGGGTAGCGGATGCGCAGTTCTTTGCGCACTTCTGGGTAGGTGTTCTGCCAGAAACTGCGCAGGTCCTGCGTGACCTGAACAGGCCTCTGGGCCGGAGAGAGCAGGTGCAGCAGAACGGGCTTGCGGCCTCCACCCACGGTGGGGGTGTCCAGCAAACCGAACATCTCCTGAAGTTTCACGGCCAAAACCGGGGTGGCTCCGTCTGCAAAGTACTCCAGTTTGACTTTGAAACCGCTCGGGACTTCCAATCGGGTGGGGGCCAGTTCATCCAGCAGGCTCAGTTTGTCCCAAGGCAACAGGGAAAGCAGAGCATTTTGCAGATCGATTTTCTGGAAGTCGGCACGGCGATTCACCCCTTGCAGGTGGGGAGCAAGCCAATCTTCCAGATGTTCCAAGAGGGCTGCATCAGAGACATCCGGCCAAGCCTCCTCGGGACGCCAGAGGTGCAGGCTTTGCACCCTCGCCTGCCACTGAAGGGTGTTTTCCGACCATGGCAGGAGTTGCAACCCTTCTGAGCGCACCGCCTGACAGAGCACCTGTGTTTTCTGCTCGGGGGGAATGTCGGTGCGTTTGCGGGCTTCAATGAGGAGTTCTCCCAGACGGGTTTCCTGCTGCGCCAGCAGGGTGCCAGAGCGGCTGTCCCACTGGACCACGTCGTGCTGGGTGAATTCGTTTCTGAGGTCCTGAATGTGCAGGGGGCTGGCCAGAAAAATCCGGCCTTCGTCGGTACCCGAGTCGAGGTGGGCCACCGCCAGCCATTTTTCGCCTTGCAAAGGGTCGTGGTCTCGGAGCTTCACCCCCCTCCCGTTGGCAAGCCGGTAACGCAGGTGCTCACCGTCCCGAAGCCGGGCCACACGCTCTGGGTAGGCCCATGCCAGCAAAAGCCCGAGGGTTTCATGGCTTGGAAGGCGCGTGGTTTCACCGACCCTTAGAAGCCTGCGCCACTGGTGGGCCAGCCGTTCAATGCGTTTCAGGGTGCCTGCGTCTCCATCGAAAGCTTCCTTTTTTCGGAACCGCACGAGGGCTTCCAGACGCAACCAGAGGTCGCTTCCAGCTTCTCTGGACAGGGGATCCCGTTCTTCAAGGATGGCTGCGACATCGGCCCCAAGAGCCCCCATTCCGGCCTCCTCCGCTTCCAGAAGCAGGTGGGCCAAACGGGGATGGGTGGGGTACTTCAAGAGTTTTCGGCCTCTGGGGGTGATGCTGTTTTCCTGCAACGCCCCGAGTCCCTGCAACACCTCTCTGGCGTGCTTGACTGCTGATGCAGGAGGAGGGGTCAGCCAGTCCAGAGCCGTCACGTCTGCGGTTCCCCAGCGGGCCAATTCCAGCACCAGAGGGGCAAGGTCGGCCTCCAGAATCTCGGGGACCCGACTCGCAGTGAGCTGGGCATGGGTGGGCACCGACCACATCCGATAACACACCCCCGGCCCGAGGCGTCCGGCCCGTCCGGCCCTCTGGTCTGCGGCATCGCGGGTGACCCGCACGGTTTCCAGCCGACTCAGTCCACTGCGCGGATCGAAACGCATGGTGCGCGTCCAGCCCGAGTCAATCACCACACGGATGCCCTCAATGGTCAAACTGGTCTCTGCGAGGGTGGTGGCCAGCACCACTTTGCGTTTGCCGCTCGGGTCAGGGAGCAATGCTGCCTGCTGCTGGTCCTGAGGCAATTCCCCGTACAGCATGTGCACCGACACCTCGGGGTGCCTGCCTTGCAAGAGGCTTCGGGTCTGCTGGATTTCCCGCTCACCGGGCAAGAACACCAGCACGTCACCGGTTTCTTCTTGCAGGGCTCTGGAGACCACCCCTGCAACCGAACCGGGCAAAGGCCCTTCTGGATCGGTGCCATAACGCACGTCAATAGGATAACTGCGCCCCTGACTGCTCAGGACCGGAGCCGAGAGCATTTCAGACAGTTGATTGCCGTCCAGCGTGGCTGACATGATCAGCACTTTCAGGTCTTCCCTGAGCACCTGCTGCACTTCTCGGGTGAGGGCGAGGGCCAGATCGGCCTGCAAACTGCGCTCGTGGAACTCATCGAACACCACCAGAGCCACCCCGGACAGTTCCGGGTCGTTTTGCAGCATGCGGGTCAGGATGCCTTCGGTGACCACCTCGATGCGGGTTTTGCTGGACACCTGCGTGTCGAAACGCACCCGGTACCCAACGGTCTCCCCCACTTTTTCCCCGAGCAGGTCGCTCATGCGCCGGGCCACTGCTCTGGCAGCCAGCCTGCGCGGTTGCAGCATGATCATTTTCTGGCCCTGCAAAAAAGCTTCCTGCAGGAGTTCCAGAGGCAAAACCGTGCTTTTCCCGGCTCCGGGTGGGGCTTCCAGAATCACGGTGTTGTGCTGGGCCAGCGTGGTTTTCAACGCCGTCAAAATTTCAAAAATCGGAAGGGGTTCAGAAGGGCTCACTGTGAGCAGGGTAAGCGCAAAGTCTGACCTTTGGCAAGTCAACGGAAAAAGCGTTCAGTGATCAGCCATCAGATTTCAGCAAAAAGCTCACTTTCAGGCTTTTGCAAACAGCAAAACAAAAAGCCAAAAACGGAAAGCCACTCAGACGTTCAGTTCAACAGGCAGCAAGAAAACTTTCCTTCTGGCTGATCGCTGACGGCTGATGGCTATTTTGTATGTGCATGGCCCGACAGCAACTTTGCGCTTACCCTGACAGGAAAGCATCAACGCAGCACCCTGTTTCCCCTGTCAATGGGCCATTGGGCGGAGCTGTGAAACCAGAGCCATCGCCAGATGGACCATTGTGCATGCAGCAATGGATTTTGCATGATGGCCCCATGACTGCCGAAATTCAAACGTCTTTCTTCGCCCGTGCCCTGATTTTGCACCCCCATGAACCGCGGGTGCTGCTGGAAAATGGCACCCTCCCTCACCTGAGCCATCCAGAGAGCCTGTACATGGGCAGCAAAGTGCCTGCACTCTTTGAGCGTTATGGAAAACCCTCTTACCTGCAACGCCTGCATCTGGAACAAGAACAGCTTTCTGAAGACAGTTGGAATGTGCGTTACGTGTTCGCTCTGGTGGCCACCCTCCTTGATTTGCCCGAGGGGTGCGTCTGGACCAATCCTGACCTGCTGCCTGAAGACCTGCAACTGCTTGCTTCCAGAGCCCTGAATCCCGATCCCAAATTGCCCTGGCACGACAAAACGTGGCTGCCTGAAACCCTGAATTGGACCAGAGATGCCCTGCAAGACCACAGTTGGGCCCTGACCGGTGATCCCGAATTGATCAAGTCATGGCAAATCAGTGTGCTGTACCGCCTGCCCACCTCTGGAGGTCCGGTCTACCTGAAGTCGGTTCCGGATTTTTTCGCCAGAGAAGGCCACCTGACCCACTGGCTGCATGCCCTCAACAAAGGTGCTGCACCAAAAGTTCTGAAAAACCATCCTGAGCAGCGGATTTTTCTGATGCAGGGTGCAGGACAGGACAAAGTGGAGGCGTCTGCTGCCCGCTCAGCCGTGGAATTGCTGGCAACGGTGCAACGCCAGACCGAAACCCACACCCATGAACTTCTGGCTCTGGGCTGTCTGGACCGCAGGTGCAGCGTTCTGAAGACCCATTTTCAGGACCTCCTGAACGATGAAAAAGCCCTGAGCGTGAACAACCTCCTGAGTGTTGAAGAACAGAACCGCCTGAAAAATGCTTTGCCTCTTTTGCTGGATCTGCTGGAGGAACTGGACCACAGTCCCATCGCACCCACCTTGCTGCATGGAGACCTGCACCTCGGGAATGTGGTGGCCCATGAAGGGCACCTGACGTTTCTGGACTGGAGCGATGGGGCCATCGGGCATCCTTTTCTGGACATGAACAGCGAATACCTGCTGGAAAGCGAAGATTCAGCAGAGCATCAAACGCTGGTGGATGCTTACCTTGAGCACTGGACAGACGTTCTCCCTCTGGACGACCTGAGACTGCTGCAACAGAAAGCGGTGATCGCCGGAGAACTGCACCGCGCAGTCAGTTACCACAGGTACATCATTCCCGGTGTCCCTGACCATGCAGAATGGGCAGAGGCCCCCATCGATCACCTGAAAAATGTTTTGAAGTGGCTGGAAAAGGCAAAAGACCACCCCCAAAACCCTGTGGCTTCAGAAGCATGATGGGAGCAGATCAAATTCCATGGGGTTGTGATGCTGATCTGAGGGGCTTGATGGGAAAAAAGGGTCTTCGTGTCGAAAAGAGATCTGAAATCAAACGTTCCGGACCCATTCGTTGTTCACCCTTTGTGAAATGAGACATCCCACAGGATCAAAATGGATCAAGAAAACCCATGAAACCTGCTGACCCTCCAATGAAACCCCAAAAAGAACACTGAATCCAACCTGCAAAACCTTAGAATGGTCAGTAGATGTCGCGTTTGAGCCCTGATGCCATTTCCACCACCCGAGAAAGCGCGATGGTCCTCTGGGAAAACCGCCAGAGTGCTCTGGTCTTGCCAACCCTGCAACTTGTGGTAAATCAGGCCAGCAAACAAAACGAATTTGCCTTGTTGCAAGAAAGCCTTTTTCAAGGTCTGCCAGAGGACCTGTTGCAAGCCGAAGGCATCGCTGAACTGTTCGGTTTTGTGCTGTGCAGGGGCAGAAAGCAACAGGCTTTTCTGGATTTTTTCTCTGGTTTGCCTGCTGCACGCATCACCCCCCAATTGCAGGTCCTGAAGGGCTGGGCAATGCTGTCCAACCCGGATGAACATTCAGCCCGCACGGTCCTTGATTTGCTGCAGGCTCAGGGTGAAAAAATGTCCGGTTGGTTTGAAGGCCTCCGACTGCGCACCGTTGGAGAATGCATGGCCCTGCTGGGCCTGCCAGAGTGGGATTTGCCCTTCCAGCAAGCCAGAGGCCACCTGCAAGGGATGCCTCTGGGACTCTGCATCATGCAGGAAGGAACAGCCCATTACACGGCGGGCAAAGCTGAACAGGCCCGCACTTTGTGGGCCACCGCTTTGCCCCTTCTGAAAGAAGACCCGTACTACCATGCATGGCTGAGGTACAACCTCGGGATCACCAGTCTGGCACCCAACCCCATCGAGGCAGAACGCCACTTTCTAGAGTTGGAGCAACTGCGAAACCGCCATGAGGCCCGTGATTTTCAGGCCTCTGCGCTCAGGGGACTTGCTGCAGCACGCCGAGCCCTTGGTGAACTTGACCGTGCCATGTCCTGTTTGCAGGATGGTCTGAAACGCCATCCTGACGTGCATGATCGGGAGCAACTGCTCTGGAGCATGGGTTACACCTTGTTGCAGGCCGGACAGTGGGTGGATGGTTTGGCGCACCTCCAACAGGCTTTTGACATCCAGCAATCCAACTGGATCCGGGCAGACATGGCTCTGGCACAGGTGGGCATGGGAGACCTGCAAGGCACCCTCAAAACCCTGCAAGGTTTTGACACGCTGAATGGCAAGCGCTCGGGGCAAGTGACTTTGTTGTGTCTGGCAGAAGTGGCACGCCAGACCGGGCAGATTGAAGAAGCCTGCAAGCACCTGAAAAAAATTGACTTCAAACAACCGCACCTGAAAGAAGATCGCAGGTGTCTGGAACAGCTCTTTCGGTTTGCTGAACAGCAGGGTTTTCCAGAGGTGCAGGTGTTGCCCCTGAAAAGCACCCACACCATCGAGGTGCAGGCAGAGGGGGTTTTGAGGGTCAAGGTCAATGGGCGTCACATCCCCATCAAACCCACCTCCAAGGGTGCCGAGTTGCTGGTTCGCCTGCTGGAAAAGGGAGGACAAGACACCCTCGAAAGCCTGCTGGACACCCTCTTTCGTGATGCAGAAGGCAACCGAAGGAAAGCCGGGCAGGCCCTCTGGAACCACATCAAGAAACTGCGTTCCCTGCTGGGCTGGGAGGAAAGCATTCTGGCCCCCGGTGGTGCATTTTTGCTGGACCCGGATGCACATTGGGTGTATGACATTGCTCTGGCCAGAGCACAGGGCCGCACAGTGCGTGGGTTTCTGGAGGGCATCTATTCGGAGTGGGTGTTGGAGACCCAGCAAGAGTTGCGCGACTGAACGTGTGTTCCAAACCCTGAAACCCACCAAACATGGTGGGTTTTTTGTTGTGCATTGAAAACAAAACATCCATTTCAGCATCAGGCAGCGTCAAAGAACGTCGGAAAGGTTTGTAACCGAAATGCACAGTGATTGAAAAATCAAACTTCATTTATAGTTCTGCAATAACATAATTTAACTTGATTCACGTATTTGATTTGAGATTTGATTTATTTCCAAACGACGTGATTTGTCGCATTCGAATTTCATTATGCGGTCATGCAAAACAAAACGCATGAAACCCCCACCGCACGTCGTCCCAAAGCCCTTTTCTTCGCAGGCCGCAAAGCCATTGCTGCCTTGTTGTTGGGATTGCTCGCTTTTGGGGCAGTATCGACACCTGCCCACGCTGAAGGGGATCCACCCCGTCCCGGTGCAGGCGGCTAAAACCCTTTTTCCCTGAGCCCGAGATGCAACGGACCCCACTTGAGCATCTCAGGCTCAGTTTCTTTGAGTAAAAGCATCCATGCATCAAAAAATCGACCAAGCAACGACACCCCTGCAGTACCTTTGCGTCAGGAGGAACGTTCATGTTTGAAAGCGACAATGCACACCACAAGAAGGCCCGCAAACTCTTTGAGATCATTGAAATGCTCCGGGACCGTCCTTGCACTTCCAAAGAACTCGCCCAAAGACTGAACATTTCCCAGCGAAGCGTGCAGCGCTGCCTGCGCGACCTGCAGGACCTGCAAATCGGTCTGAAGCAAAGCAAAAACCTGGCTGGCATTTACACTTACGTGCTGCCCAGCAACAGCGAACAGCTCAACGAAGTGGAAGCCATGATCACCCACAACGCCGTAAGGATGCTGTTCCACCACGCCACCGGATACAACCACCACTACCTGCGGGTGCTGGAAAAACTGGCCTCCAAACTCAGCGAACCGGCCCGCAGCATCGCCCAACGCAGCACCGCCAGCCTCAAACACCGCACCAGCCCTGTGCCCGACGAAGGCCGCACGCTGGAAACCGTGTCCAGAGCGTGGTTCCACGGCAAGGTGGTGCAGTTTGATTACCAGAGCCCATCCAGCACCACCGGCAAAAAACGCTATGAGCTGGAGGTGTACTTTGTGGAGGTCAGCCGTTCCAACCTCGCCACTTACGTGATCGGTTACGAACGCAAATACCACCAGCAAATTCGCACCTTCAAGCTGTCCAGAATGCAAAATGCCGTGGTGCAGCCCACCACCTACCAGATCCCTGAAAGTTTTGACCCCAGAGCTTACCTCTCGGGAGCGTGGGGGGTGATCGGGGCCAGCAGCGGAACCCCTGTGCAGGTGAAACTCAAGTTTGACCGGGACGCCAACCAGCGTTTGCGGGAAGGCGGATTCCCCAACCTCACCCTTCAGCAAGAATTCGCCGATGGAAGCTGCCTGGCCACCATCATGGTGGGCACCGATCAGGAAGGCTTCCCCAGAGAGATCCTCCCGTGGGTCCTGTCGTGGGGCTCCAAAGTGGAGGTGCTTGAACCCCAGAGCTTGAAAGACCGCTGTTTGCAAGAAGCTCTGGCGATGGTGGCCCATCTGGACCAGCAGCACAACCATCAAGCATCCTGAGCACCACCAAACAACACATCAAGGACAAGGAGAACCTGCAGGTTCTCCTTGTTTTGTATTGCTGGGTTTTGCATTGCTGACCTTTTGAATTTGCAAATGTAGCCAAAAAGTAATCAAAGTCTAAATTTTTAGACTTCTTCCAAAAGATGAAAAACATAAAACAGACATGAACTTTATGATTAAATGAAAAAGGAGTTTCACAACATCGCCCCCTTCAAAAACCGGACCAGGATGGGCTTTTAAACATGACCACCTCGAAAGAACCCAACAACGCCACCCAAAACATCGAACAGGCCATTCACCGGCTTGAAGCAGCCGTCAATGGGCTGCAAAATGGCTGGGACCTGCAGCACCACATCAAAGTTCAGGAACAACTGGCCGCTGCCCACCGCTTGTTGGGCAGCATCACCGGAGACTCGCCGTTGCCCCCTCCGGCCCCTTTGCAAGTGCACACCCCTTTCCGTTTCAGGCGGGCTTGCATTCGCAAATTGCGTGAAGTGCTCGACACCCTGAGCATCCATGAGGTGCGTGGCAATCCCTTTCTGCTGGGGATGTGTGCAGAATCCATTGCCGAGGCTTACCAGTTGATGACCTGAGTCTTTTGAAGCGGTTTTCTCTGGCCCCTTTGAGGGGCCTTTTTGTGGTTTCTGGGTGCGAGGACACCGTTACATCTTCATGCTTGAAACAAACAAAGATCGGTTTTTCATCCTCTGTTGATTGCATTGTGGAAGATCATTTCTTTTAAATACCCTTTTCCCAGTCGGGAATTCCCAGAAATGACACAAATCCATGTCTTTCAAAAACAATTATCTTTCGCACAATTTTTTCATTACAAAATAAGAAAAATGAGTTGTATGGAAACCCTTCCAAACCCCCATTGAACTTTTTAGGATCCCTACTCAAAATGAAGCCACGATGAAAATTCAGACCCGGCACACCATGGCCGCAGCCCTGCTCACTGTCAGTTTGCTGGCAGGCTGCAACACCCAGATTCCCAGTACGGCAGCCCCCGCTCCCCAGACCGAGACTGTTGTTGGAAAATCGGCCCTTCCCATGCCGAACTGGAAAGAACAGTCCATTTACTTTGTGCTCACCGACCGGTTCCACAACGGCAACACCAGCAACGACAACGGCACCAACTCCCGCCCCGGTGATGCCAAAGACCTCTCCAACCCCATGGGCTGGCACGGTGGAGACCTCGCAGGCCTCAAACAGAAAATCGAATCCGGATACTTCAACCAGATGGGCTTCACTGCAATCTGGCTGACCCCCGTCTACCTGCAAGTGCCACCAGTGCTCACCCAGGATGGACCCAACAAAGGCCGCTACCACGCCGGTTACGCTGGCTACTGGGCCGAAGATTTCTTTCAGGTGGATCCTCACCTCGGGACGCTGCAAGACTACAAAGACCTGATTGCCGCTGCCCACGCCAAAGGGCTCTATGTGATTCAGGACATGGTGGTCAACCACGCTGGATACGAAGCCAACCTGTTCAAAACCAAACCCGGCTGGTTCCACAGCATGTCCTGCCCCACCTGGAACGACATCACCTGCCCTCTTGCAGGCCTGCCTGATTTCAACCAGCAAAACACCGAAGTCCGCAATTTCCTGAACGACTCCACCCGCTTCTGGGTGGACCAGACCGGCATCGACGGCATCCGCATGGACACCATGAAACACGTCTATGACGATTACTGGCCCCAGTACTTCGCAGCAGGTGGTCCAGCCGATGTCAACAAAGTCTGGACCGTCGGTGAGGTCTTCGATTACGGCCCCGACTTTGTATCCAAATACCTGAGGCTGGGCAGCCCCTCGGTGTTTGACTTCCCCCTCCAGCAAGCCCTCGTGAACTCACTGGGCAAACGCGGATCTCTGGACGCCGTGGCTGGCATTCTTGCACAGGACAGCAAGTACCCCGATGCTGCTCGCCTGACCACCTTCCTCGACAACCACGACAAACGCCGCTTCATGAGCGAAGGCATCGAAGTGGGCGTACCAGAGGGAGAAATGCGCGAGCGTCTGGACGCTGCCACCAGCCTGATGTACATGGTACGCGGAACCCCCAGCATCTACTACGGCACTGAAATTTACATGCAGGGCAAAGGGGATCCCTACAACTACCCCTCCGGCCAGACCAACCGTGAAGACATGAACTTCTCTGCGGCGTCCACCTCTCCCTTCACCACCCGACTGACCAAACTCAATCAGGCCCGAAAAACCTACAAAGCCCTGACTGGAGGCGCTTACACCGAACTCTGGCGTCCCAACGGCGGAACCAACCTGTTTGCCTTCTCCAGAACCCTGACAGGCCAGCCCTCCGTGATGGTGCTGGTGAACGGCAGCGACCAGAGCATCGACCTGACCGCTCTGGGAGGCATCGGCAGCGGTGGAGCCTTGCCCGCCAACGCAAGTGTCACCGAAATCACCGGAAAAGCCCACAACCTGACCGTGAACAGCACAGGCAAGGTGCTTGGAAACATCCCCGCCAGAAGCGTGCTGGCCATCACCTCTGGAGGCAGCACCTGCTCAACAGTGGCCTTCACCCCCACCCCCACCAACTTTGCAGGCACGGCAGGCAACGCCAGTGTGGCCCTCAAGTGGGATGCCATCAACGACTGCCGCCTGAAGGGCTTCACCCTTGAGTACAAAGCCACCAGTGCCACCACCTACACCGGACTGGTCAGCCTGCCCGCCACCGCCACCAACTACACCTACGGCAACCTGTTGAACGGCACCAACTACACCTTCCGCCTGACCGCCAAAGGCACCGCAGCCGATGTGCCCGTCACCACCACCGCCACCCCCAACGTGCCTGCAGCCATCGACATCTACTTCAAGAAACCCGCCGCTTGGGCCACCCCCAACATCCACTTCTGGAATGTGGTCGCAAGCCCAGCCATTGCAGGATCCACCTGGCCCGGCGTCGCCATGCCCAGCTTCTGCGCCCCTTGGCACAAGTACAGCTTCCCAGCCACCAGCAGCCTGAACCTGCTGTTCGTGAACAGCGCCAACCTGACCCAGAAAACCGTTGACCTGACCCGCACCACCACCGGATGGTACGACGGAAACACAAACACCTGGACCAACACCAGACCCGCACCCAGCAACCCCGGAAGCTTCACCAGCACAGCAGGCAATGCCAGAGTCACCCTCAACTGGACTGCAGCCAACGACTGCGTGACCGGCTACAAGATCTTCCGAAAGACCTCTGCCCAGACCGCCTACCCCACCACCCCTCTGGCCACCGTGACCGGCACCACCCTGACTTTTGCAGACACCACCGTGGTCAATGGCACCACCTACAACTACCGCATCGTGGCCACCGCCGCCTCTGGCGACAGTGCTGGACTGACCACCACCGCCACCCCCACCGGAACCACCACCACCGGCATCACCGTGTACTTCAAGAAACCCTGGAGCTGGGGCAAAGCCAACATCCACTTCTGGAATGTCTCTGCCAGCCCAGCCATTGCCAACACCACCTGGCCCGGCGTGACCATGGCTCTGGAATCCGGTGACTGGTACCGCTACACCTTCGCCAATGCCACCGCTGCCAACCTGCTCTTCGTGGACGGCAACAACACCACCGTCAAGACCCCCGACCTGAGCCGCACCACCACCGGATGGTACGACGGCAACAACGGCACCTGGTACAACACCAAACCCAGCGATGACCTGACCGTCCACGTCCGTCCCCCCTCCACCTGGACCAAAGTGAACATCCACTTCTGGAATGTGGCCGCCAACCCTGCCATTGCCAACAGCACGTGGCCCGGCGTGACCATGGTCTCCGAAGGCAACGGATGGTACAAGTACACCTTCCCCAAAGCCATCTCCGCCAACCTGCTCTTCGTGAACGGTGACAACACCACCCAGAAAACCCCTGACCTGTTCAGAAACAAAGAAGGCTGGTACGACGTGGCCCTCAACCGCTGGACCGACACCCAACCTTAAAGTTCACAGCTTTCAGTTCACAGCGAGAAGCCCTCTGGAATTCCAGAGGGCTTCTCTTTGGCTTGCACGTTCAACCCAAACATTCCACTTTGCCCTGATGTTGCACGTTGGATCACCTCTGGTTTATCTGTCAAATCCTTTCAAGGGGTCCCTGTTTTACATTCACCAGTCTGGACTGCAAAGCCGTGGAGTCCATGAACCAGTGGGAATGTTCTTGCAAGATGTTCTGGTAAAGCACCACGGTTTCAGGACTGGGCTGCATGCCCATTTCTTGCTGCAAATGCTGGGCAAACCGGAGGTAGTGCTGGATGGCCAGAGCCCTGTGCTGGACGGTACCACACAACCTCAGAAGGTGTTGCACGGCATGCTCTGACAGGGGATCTTTCTGCAGCAAGGTTTCCAGCACTTCTCTGGCTGCGTCGTGTTGATTCTGGTGCTCCAGTTGCTGGGCCAGAGCCGTGGCGGTTTTGACCCATTGGCTGTGCAGTTGCCTGCGTTCTTCTTCCAACCAGAGCCCATACCCTTCCAACGCAGTTGGTGACATGCCTTGCAACAAAGTTCCTGTGTGGTGGTCCAGTGCACTTTGCCATTCTCTTTGGTGCAAGCACCTGCGAAATTCGTGTAGGTCGCTGCCTTGGGTCCAACGCAGTTGGTCGGATTGGGTTTGCAGGGTGTTGGTCCATCGCAGACTGTGAATCCTTTGCAAAAGTTGTCGCAAGCTGTGCCGGGCTCTGGGGGTTTCAGCATCTGGCCAGAGCAGGGCACAGATTTCTTCTCGGGCAACCCAGCGGTCTTGGGCTGCCAAAAAGGTCAGCAACCACAAGGCTTTCTCGGGTTTCAGGGGTTTGGTTCTGTTGGCCCTCTGGATGCGGGGTGCGCCAAACAGAAACACCTGTACTGGATGGTGTTGGGTGGATCGTTTTGTGCGGCCCATGCAACTCCTTTCTGGAAGGCTGGTGAACGCCCTTTGGGTCTGGAGAAATGCAGCAAAGACATGGGGATTTCCCCTAGGACCGATGGGTTGATTCTGGCTCTGACACGAGAATTGTAGCGCTATAATTTTCACCAGAAGGTGCTTGGATCACCTTTCAGCCGGGCTTTTCCTTTTGACGGCTGTTTGACCCCCAGAGCCTATACTTCAAGCACATCCCAAAAGGCATTCTCCCAAAGAAAAGCCCAACAAGGAGGTTGACGTGCTCGGGTCCTGTTCCCGCTCCCTCCTGACATCCACCCTGCAGCAGCGGCAACGCTCGGGGTTGGGGTCAGGTTCATGGACCCGAGTCACCCATGCCAGAACTTTCTGAGTCCCAATCCACAGACCAGAGCCCACACAAGGGGCCTGCCCATCTGGCCCCCTTCAAAAGAGGTGAAACATGTTTCAACGGTGGACTTACACCAGCATTCCTCTGGCCCTGACTTTGCTGTTGGGTGCTTGCAGCCAGCAAACCCCGACCACACACCCAACATTGGCCCAAAAACAGGCGGTCAATCTGGCCCTTGGCAAACCCGTTACCGCCAGCACATTTGAAAACCCTCAGGCCCTTCCAGCTTCCAGTGCAGTGGATGGTGTGCTGGCGAGCAGGTGGGCCAGCGCTTTCCAGCAAGACAACCAGTGGCTGCGCGTGGACCTCGGGAGTGTACAGGACATCTCAGAGGTGCAGGTGTTCTGGGAAGCGGCTTACGCCACCAGTTACCGCGTTGACCTGTCAGACGATGGAACCAACTGGCGAACTGGGGTCCGCACCGTCACCAAAACCAGCAACACCGATGGGGTCGCAGACATCGTCACCCTGCCTGCAGGAACCAGAGCCCGGTTTGTGCGCATCTGGGGCCTGACCCGTGCTCTGGCCCCCTACGGGTACTCCATCCGCGAACTGCAGGTGTTTGCGCCCACCAGCGGTCTGCCCTCTGGACCCACTGTGCTGATTTCAGACAACCAGAAACTTTACGCCTCCACCACACAGGACCGCGGCACAGACACCCCTTTTGCAGCAGACAACAACCTGACCACACGGTGGGCCAGTGGCATCGCACCCAGAGCCTGGTTGATGATGGACCTCGGGGCACCTGCACGCATTGACCGGGTGGAACTCAACTGGGAAACCGCATGGTCCAGCGAATACACCCTTGAGGTGTCCAACGACCGTCAAAACTGGACTGCCGTGGGTGGCCTCCAGACCAACCCTCAGGTGGTGGATGGTCAAACCCCCAAACCCACAGCTGCAGAATACACCGATGTGGTGCCCCTGAACCTCACGCAAGCCTACCGTTACATCCGGGTCAACTCCACCAAACGCGGCTGGTCCGCGGGCGATGGCAGCCAGTACGGGGTTTCCCTGTACGAATTCAAAGTGTACGGTGCAGGTGGAGCAGACAACCCACCCACCCTTCCAGAGCCTCAACCCACCGGCAGCGTCTGGACTCTGGTGTGGTCAGATGAATTCAACAGCACCGCCACCCCCTCCAGAGTCAACACCACCCAGTGGAATTACGAGATCGGCGATGGATGCGCTCAGGGGATTTGCGGATGGGGCAACGGAGAGCGGCAGTATTACACCGACAGCCTCACCAACGTTTTTCAGCAAAACGGCCTCCTGAACATCGTGTTGCGCAAAAACGATCAGGGTCGAGCCTACACCTCTGGGCGCATCACCACGGCTGGAAAGCAGGAATTCCTGTATGGCCGCATTCAGGCACGCATCAAGATGAACATGCCCAGCACCGCCAGCGGAGCCAAAAACGGTGCGGTTGGCGTGTGGGGAGCCTTCTGGATGCTGGGCTTCGATGTGAACGACCCTTATCAGGGCTGGCCGAACGCTGGCGAAATCGACATCATGGAGAACATCGGATATTCGTGGTGGCACAGTGCTTCCCTGCACGGTCCCGGTTACTACGGAGGGGGCAGCATCGGGGAGTCCTTCAACAAAGTGGACACCTCTGGAGGCATTGTGGCAGGAAACTTCCCCAACCATTCGGCCACCGACTGGCACACCTACGAAGTGGAATGGGACAACACCAAGGTGCTGTTCAAGCTGGACGATCAGGTGTACCGCACCATCCTCAGAAGTGAAGTGGAAGCCCGAGGGTTCTGGGTGTTCAACCGCAAGAATTTCATCCTTCTGAATGTGGCTTACGATGGAGCTTACCCTGCCGCGTACCGCAACAACCCTCTCAATTTCACTGGCCCCAAAACTGCAGATGGACTGGCCGCTCTGGCAGAAAACAACATGCCGCACAGCATGCAAGTGGATTATGTGCGGGTTTACCAGAAAAGATAATTCCCCTGTTTGAAACCTTGCACCAGAGCCTGAAAGACAGATGTCTTTCAGGCTCTGGCTGTTGTGGGATGCCCACCCAAAGCTTCAAAAACGCTACAAAACCACTGCAAAAACGCTTCAAAACCCGAATTTTTCCATGTCTCTCAGCTCCTGTTGGATTTTGAGTTGCTCCTCTGGGGTCAGCCATTGTTCCCTCAGGGCCGCCAGCGCAGGTCCACATTCCCACAAAAGATCTCCGAGATGGTACAACCACTTTTGCAAATTAAGGTAGAATGTTGGATACGGTTATTGTTGGTCCTGCCGACCGATGAGCATTGAGCCTTGATCCATTCTCGGCATAAAAGAAATGCTTATCATATCAATAATCTTGCGATGATCCCCAGCAATAAAACGACCATCAATTTGTGATAAATTACCATATGCCACCAATTCTACATCGAAAACCCATTTCAAGACTTGTTTTTCTTATTTCATTTGGCTTCATTTTGTGGGCCGGGATCTGGTATATGCAGTGGCCATTTTCTGTCAAATCCAGCAACCCTTTAACCAAAACAGACTACGAAATGGGATGTTTAATAGAAATAAGACGCCAATTTACCATCAAAATCAGCTCCATTTCTCTCGAAAAAGATGAAATCGATCCAAAGAGACAATCATTGGTGGTTTTGGCTGGTGGTCAAGGAGCCAGATGGGTGGGCAACATGAAAATTCGATTTGCAGATGGCAGCCAGAAGTCTCAGTTTTTCATCTGCCAGATACGGGGCGACAACCCTTTCACCGCAAAAGTGGATGTAAAAGTCCCTCCTCGATGAATCAGCTCAATTGCTCTGCAAGCATGTGATACCTGCACATCCAACCCAGGATGGACACACCGCAACAAAAAGAGGCCCAATGGGCCTCTGCTGGTTTTCAATTGGATTGCCAATGCATTGTAAATGGACTGCAAATCAAGGGTAACTGATCACGTTGCTGGGAACGGTGTTGGTGTTGGGCAAGGGCACCGCTGCCCCAGTGGTGTTGATGACATTGCTGATGGTCCCGTTGTTGCCCAGAGACACTGTGAGCAGGCTGTGGAATTTGACGTTGGGATTGTTGGGGGTTTCAATGCCTCTGGAGGCCACAATGTTGGTGTTGGTTCCGCCAATGTTGAAGAAGCAGTACACCCCGAGGCCCCACGCTTCATGGCTGGTGACGTTGTTGCCCACTTTGTAGGAGGCGTAACCGTTGGTGCCTGCAGCGCTGCTCCAGACGCCCTGACTGGGCACATCGTAGGGCATTTCATTCTGGAAGAAGATGGTTTTCCCACCCTGTCCATTCCAGATCACTTCGTGTTTCTGGTAGTGCTCCACAAACAGTCCGGTGGCCAGCACATTGTTTCCATTCACGATCACGCCGGTGTCTGCGGTGTTGATGGTCCAGCCTGTGGGTGAGTTGCCGTGGTCTGCACGCCATGCCCAGATGTGGTCAATGAGGGTGTTGTGGCTGTTCACAATCAGGCTGGTGGTGGCTTTCCCGGCCACTGCACCCCCGATGCGGAAGTACACGTCTTGCACGCTGATCGGGTTCGTGGCGTGGCTCAGGCTTGCTCCGGCCTGTCCAATGGTCAGCAGTGCAGCAGAGTTGGTGGTGCCTGCATCGAACAACAGGTCGGAGATGCGCACCCCGTCCACATCGGCAACATTCATGGCGTTGATGCCACCATCCGGAACCAGAGTGGCCAGTCCGATGCCCATCACCACGGTGTTGGCCCGGGTCACGTTCAGGGTCTCCGTCAGGTGGTACACCCCGGGTGTGAAGAACAGGTTGAGGCCCTGCGCCAGAGCCTGATTGAGGGTGGCCGTGCTGTCCGAAGGTTTGGCCACGTAAAACTGGCTCATAGGCAGAGAGGTTCCAGGGGTGTTGGGCCAGGTGGCACCACTGCTGTTGGTCCGCAGGCTCGGGAGGAACACCCGGTATTTGCCGTCTGGTTGGATGTACAGGTAAGGCTTCTCTCGGGTGACGGGGGTGGTGGCGAGGGTGGTATGAACCGGGTTGGGGAAACTGTTGGCAGGTGCCCCAGTCACGCCAGAGAACACCATGTTCCACACCCCTCCAGCCCAGCTTCCGATGTTGCTGTCTCGGGTGTACCACTGCTGTTGAGAACCAGACACAACCTGTCCATCCACACGGCTGTCTGCAAGGTATCCACCACTGGCGTAGCCCTGTCCGAAGTCCATGTTGGAGGGTCCCAGATTCATGTTGCCCCGGATGTGCACGCGACGCATGGGAGCGGCCTGAGACACCGCCCAGCGGGTGCTGCCTCCCTCGGGGAGCACAGCGAGGTTTTCCACGGAACGCCAGAAATTCTGGGTGGCGTTTCTCTCGTCTCCGAAGTTCCAGCCGCTGTCCACGTTGATGTTGCGGGTGATGGTCACATCATCCGGGTTGAGGCCCAGTCCAGCCAGATGGGTGTAGAACCCCACGTTGGCCCACACATTGTAGGTGCCGGGTTTGAACAGGAAAGCGAAGCGCTGGTTGCCAAATTGCGCGGTGGCATTTTTGTTGTAAGGGGTGAAGGCGTTGTCCAGAGCGGCCTGCACTGTGGCTGCGGAATCGGTGGGACTGAAAATTTTCACATTCGGGCCAAAATCAGGCGTGTCAGAGGTGGGCAAGGTGATGCTGCTGGTGTTTTTGATGCCCATTTCCCACAGGGAGTAGCCCCACTGGGTTCCCCTCTGGGTTCCGGTCAGGCGCACATAACGCCCCGAGCCAGTCACGGGCAGCACCTGGGTGCCTCCGGTGCCTGTGGTGGTGCTGTAAATCTGGCTCCAGCCGGTGCTGCCATCGTTGGAGACTTCAATTCTGAAGGCCTTGCCATAAGCGGTTTCCCATTGCAAAGTGATTTCGCAGAGTTGTTGCACACTGCCCAGATCGACCTGAATCCATTGGGGGTCGCTGTGGAGGCTGGACCACCTTGAAGCGGTGTTGCCATCAAAAGCCTGTTTGGCAGCAACAGACAGGTCGCCGCCCCATTCAGAGGAGGAAGCAGTGGCGTTTTTACCCACTGCAATGTTGCCGGGGTTGCAGACCGCCTGTTTGCTGGAGGTGCTCTGGTTGGGGGAAAGTTGGGTGCCACAGCTGCCCAACAAGGCGAGAAGTCCGGTCATCAGCAAGGTGTGTTTGCGCATGAGATCCTCCATGAAGTGCACCCATGTGGGTGCAGAAAAAGCCCTCAGGGCGTGTATGGCCCTGCAGGAACGGTTTGAGCACAGCCTGAAAGGCAAAAGCCTTCAGGACATCCATCTGCCCTGACCAGACCAAAACGGAAAGGCCGCTGGCAGCAGCAAAGACAGCAAAAAGCAAATGTAGAATTGTCTGTGTACTGCTGCATTTTAGCGCTATAATTACGGAAATTGCAATAGGGATTGTAGCGCTAAAATGATGACACCGGGTGCAACCTTGTGAAACAATGCAACCAGAGCGAGAAAGAGGTTCAAAGACATGACCCTGCCCCCACAAGACACTTCCCCCATCACACTGGACGATGTCGCCAAACACGCAGGCGTTTCCCCAATGACCGTATCGAACGTGATCAACGGAAAAAACAACGTGCGCCCCACCACCCGGGACAAGGTCCTGAAGGCCATCGAAGCCACCGGATACCGGGTCAACCCCATGGCCCGTGCGCTTGCAGGAGGACGCAGCCGCCTGATCAGCGTGTTCACCCCACAACTCAACAAACCCTACGCCTCAGAAGTGGTGCAGGGAGCTGCCCGCGCAGCCGAAACCCTCAATTACGATCTGGTGGTCATGATGCTGGTCGAAAACAACACCTCCGACCTCTCATTGATGACCCGCCTGTCCAGCGGTGCCCTGCTGATCCAACCCTCCAGAGAAGGACGCTGGAAGCACACCGACCTGCCTGCACAAGTGGTCAGTGTGGATGGACCCGGCGACCGCCCACTCACCGTGGACAACTACGGCGGAGCACGTCAGGCCATGCAACACCTGCTGAACCTCGGACACACCCGGATCGGCTTCATCAGCGGACTGAAAGACGAAGGCCGACAGCCCGACCAACCTTCTCCTGCCCCCGAGCGCAACGACGCCGATGAACGCCACAGGGGTTATCTGGACAGCTTGCAGGATGCCGGGCTTCTCGTCCAAGAAAAGTACATCCAGCACGGAGATTACACCAAACGCAGCGGAGAGGAAGCTGCCCGAGCCCTGCTCTCACAACCCCATCCACCCACAGCTCTTTTTGTCTCAGGAGACCAGATGGCTCTGGGGGCCATTCACATGGCACAGGACCTCGGGTTTCGGGTGCCTCAGGATGTCTCCATCGTGGGTTTCGATGATTTGCCGATTGCAGCTGCCTCAAGGCCCGCACTGACCACCGTCCATCAACCCTTGCAACGCATGGGTGAAGTGGCTGTGCAAATGCTGGTTGCCCTGATTGAAGGCCACACCCCAGAGCAACCCGGACCCTTCCCCACCGAACTGGTGGTCAGGGAATCCACGGCTCCACCCCAGACCCCAGCCTGATCCGCTGAACCCCAAAGCCCATTCACATCAAGATGCAAAGCGGTCAGAGCCATCTTCTGGCCTTCTTTGCAGACGAACCCACCAGAGGGGCACTTCCATCAACGCCACCATCTGGCCCCTGCGTCCTTCAGGAACTCTGGGCTCTGAAAATGCCAGGTGTCATCTTGAAGCCGCAGAACGTACCCGTTCTGCCAGAGCACGGTGCGCTCTGGCAAAGCTGCTCTGGAACTGGCCTCAAAAACCTCTCCGGCATGCAACAAACGAAAACCCCAGCGGGATGCATTGCGCATCAAAGCCACAAGTTCATCTGTCACTGGCAAGGCACCCAACCAGAGCACGGTTTTTTGCACAGGACCACCCCCTGTGGCCTGTTGGTGCCATTCTTGCAAAAGCTGGACACCTTCACTGGATGTGGTCAACGAATTCACAGTGAGGTGGCTGTGGGTTTCTTGCAAGGTTTCTGCGAACATCCCTGAACCCGACACATCCACCACATGAACTTCACCCTGCAAGTGCGGAAACACCTGCTGGCCAAAAGCGAACAGGGCATCGTTGGCCTGAGGCAGGCTCCCCTGAAAAGACACGGTGAATCCTTCCGCAAGGTCAAACCACCAGGGCGAACACAACCCGGACAGGACAGGCCCATACTCCTTTGCGAGCCGGGCATGGATGTCCTCATGGCTGTTCTCGTAACCCTCCTGAAAAACCTTGAGGGGTTCATCTGGATCAAACCACCCGATCGAGTGCACCACAATCCCTCCAGAGAACCGTGCAGCCAACTGGTTGTGCACATAAAGCCATGCGCTCTGGAAAGCCAACATCTGTTCTGTCCAGTCTTTTTCTCGCACGATCTGCTGCTGGTCCAGTTGCTGCATTTCCTGCGCCCTCAGGTGCTGGTGGGTGGCAATCAACCCCTGAAGCCCGAGGTGGTCGTTGCGGAACACCAGACTGGTTTTCCTCAACGAGGTCAGCGGAGACACCTTGAACAACCCCACCCGGCGGGGGTGCTTCATTTCATGCATGAAAATGCGAATGCAAGCAATCAGGGTCCGCTCGATCCCACTGAGGGTGTCCAGTTCGAATGGAGGAAATTCCATGTTGGCAAATTGTGGAAGCTTCCCGTAGGTTTTTTGCAAATCCAGACGGACATCCAGTTGCGACTCCGGCACCATGGGTTGGGGGTTGGCTGCAAAATACATCAAAGACTGGACTTCTGAGTGGATGCCTTCAGGACAATTCGGCTGACGAATCAATCTTGAAAGATGCGGTGAGAAGAAATCCACAGTGGTGGCCTGATGCAGGACATTCAAGCGAAATTCATCCCTGCGGTGCTCCATCAAATGCCGGTGAAAAACATGGACCATGGCCTGCAAAACCGTGTCATGCTCGGGAGGCACCACCCCCCGAATGCTTCTGCGAAGTGCTTCAGCGTATTGCAAGGTGCGATTGGCATTCATCGAGGACATGACTGAAACTCCTTCGGTCAAGATGTGATGAGGGGCACGCTGCATCAAATGGCCCAACTGAAAGCCAAAGCCTCTGGAACCCAACATCCAACCAGAGCAGGTGAACTCAGCGTAAGTTCATCAGAGCGGGTTGTCAAACGCAGGTTTCCGGGCAGTGCGCAGGAATGATTCTCCTGCCAACCCCCTGCCCATCGCTGCACTCTGGGCGGTCCCCCTTCACGAAGGGGGATTGAGGCATGTGCTAGAGTTTCAGCTCCACAAGGGCATTGAGTTTTGCCCGCAGGGATTTCCAGTCTGGGCAGACACGGGTGAGCAGGTGGTAAAAATCTGTGTTATGTCTGGGAATAACCAGATGGCAGAGTTCGTGCAAGATCACGTAATCAATGCAGTCTTTGGGCGCACGGACCAGTTCGGTGTTGAGCACCACATGGCCTGCCTTTGAACAGGAACCCCAACGGGTGGTCATTCTGCGAACAGAGAGGCGTGAAGGCTCTGGGATTCCAGCGCGGTTTGCCAGAGGTGCCACCACTTGCATCCTGTCCGCAAAAATCTTTTTGGCGCGTTTCAGGTACCAGTCTTTCAGCAACTGTTCTCGCAGTGCAGCATCTTCCCGGTTTTGAACACACAGGTACAGGATGCCTCTGGTGAGCTGAACCTCGTTGTAACCTGCCTCCATGACTTTCAGGCGATACTGTCTGCCCAGATAGCGGTAGGATTCACCAGAAACGTACTCACGCTCTGGCAGTGGAGAAGCCAGTTGGGTGACTTCACGTTTCTGGGCTTGAATCCAAGCCGCTTTTGTTTTGACTGCCTCACGGATCTTGCGCAGTGGAACACCCTCAGGAGCTTCCACGACCACATCACCGTTGCTTTCCACATGGATGGCGAGGGTTTTTCGCCGAACATAATGCAAGGTGTAATGCAAAGACAGGGTGCCGTATTGCACCTGATCGGTGATGTTTTCAAGGATGCGTTCGGCTTTTTGGAACTTCATGCTCTGTTGCGGGCCACCTGAATCACACGGTCCATGATGTCATCCATCAGGGTGAAACTGATGGGAACCCCTGAAATTCGCTTGAAACCCACCAGAAAGTCTTCCATGTCGTTTTTCATGGCTTTCTGAACGTCTTCTTTGCTGTACCAATCAATCACCTGATGCCTGAGGATGATGTCATCCAGCTCCAGAGCCACCTCTGCACTCTGGTCGTTGGTGATGGACAGGTCTTTCAGGGTTTCTTTGATGATGCCGTAATAGGCCTGTGCAGCAGAACGCTGAATGAGCATCACGGGCAGATCATCGCGCACTTTGTTCTGGGCTTTTTCCAGCACTTCACGGATTTTTCTGAGGTATTCGAGGTCAGAGAGGCGCTTGGCGCGGTGCTCATCGATCACTTCCTGAATGATCTGGGACAACTGGCGGTAAAAGGTGGGGTCCTCTTCCATGTTGACCGTGATGGTCCGGCGGATCCGGCTGGCAATGGCATCTGCTTTGGCAGCCTCACCCGGAATGGAGTCGATTTCTGCCTCGAATTTTGCAGTGCTGTTGATGTCCACAGGTTCCATGATCACCTTCACCTGATCTGCACCCACATGCTTCTGAACCAGATTGCGGATCTGCACCTCGTAACGGGAGTAATCCACCGTTTCACCGTAGCGTTGCTTGACCACCACCCGCAGGTTCAGGAAGTATTTCAGGTCGTCCTTGTACTTGCGTTGTTCTGCCAGAGGTGTGTTGTCAATAAAACGACCATTGGAGAATGCCAACTGCATCAGTCTGGCATAGGAACGCAAAGCAGCATAGAACTCGTCGCGGATGTTCTCGGGCTCCAGATGCCTCTGCATGGCCTCATGGTCGGACTTGTTATGAACCCCATTGAAGACCGCCCAGACGCTGGCATGCACCTCTGGGAGCTTCTGGATCTCCTCCCAGACATCCACCATGGTCCCCTCGATGTCTTCAAGGTCAAAGCCTTCCTGTTCCAGAGCAGCATACATGTCCATGGCGTCGGTCAGGTCACCGAAAATGCCCCGGTAGTCGATCACCAATCCGTAATCCTTGCCTTCAAAGACCCGGTTCACACGGGCAATGGCCTGCAAGATGTTGTGCTCTTTCAGCTTCTTGTCGAGGTAAAGGACCGCATTTCTGGGGGCATCAAATCCGGTGAGCAGTTTGTCCACCACGATCAGGATTTCAGGATCATCGCTGTTCTTGAAGGCCTCAATGACGGACTTCTGGTAAGTGTCTGCATCTCCATAGCGGTGCATCATGGCGTTCCAGAACTGCTGGACCAGAGGGGTGCTCAGTTCGTCAGTGCTCTCGTGGCCTTCTCGGGTGTCTGGCGGGCTGATGATGACCTCTACCGTGACATCCCGGAATTGCTCGAACGCCTGCTTGTAGCGGATGGCCATTTCCTTGCTGGAAACCGCAAACTGGCCTTTCAACTGGGTGTCTTTGAAGGTGCTGTTGAAGTGCTGCCCGATGTCATAGGCAATTTCTTGAATCCGGTCATTGGATTTCAGCAGTTCCCCTTCACGGTGGAATTTCTTTTTCAGGTCAGCCTTCTGGTCATCGGTGAGGCCTGTGGTGATGCGGTCAAACCAGCGGTCCAGTTGTTGCTGGTCTGCACGCAGGTCACTCATGCGACCCTCGTACCGGAGGGGCACCACGGCACCATCCTGCACCGCCTGATTCATGGTGTACTTGTGGATGAAGCCCCCAAACTTCTGGGACGTGCTCTTGTCTTTTTTGAGGAGGGGCGTCCCGGTGAACCCAATATAGCAGGCGTTGGGGAGCAGCAGTTTCATTTTTTCGTGGTTGCTGCCGTACTGGCTGCGGTGGGATTCATCGATCAGAACAAAGACATCCGAGGAACCATAAGTCTGGTTCTGGGCCAGCGTGCGGGCCGTATCAAACTTGTCAATGATGGTGGTGATGATCTGCCCCTCGTTGTTCAGCAGGAGGTGCAGCAAATGGCGGCCCGAGTCTGCTTTTTTGACTTCCTTCTGGCAGGCTTTGAAGGTCCGGTAAATCTGATCATCGAGGTCCACACGGTCGGTCACCAGCACCACTCTGGGATCTTTGATGGAAGGCTCCAACGCCAGAGCTTTGGCCAGCATCACCATGGTCAGGGACTTGCCAGAGCCGGTGGTGTGCCAGATCACCCCGCCTTCACGGGTTCCATCTGGAAGGATGCGTGTGACCCTTTTCAGGGTTTCTTTGATGGCGAAATACTGCTGGTAACGGGTGATCTTCTTGATCTTGTTGTCAAAAAGGGTGTAGCCATAAACGATTTCCAGCAGACGCTCAGGGCGGATCAGGCTGTGCAACAAACGGTCCTGAGCTGTGACCTGTCTGGCCCCAGAAGCCCACACCTCCTGCATCTGAAGCTGGTCTTTCCTTTCGCGCCACGACATCAATTTGTCTTTCAGGGCAGCAGACAGAGGGGCATTGATCAAGCGCTCCAGCGTCTGGTCCTGAGTGATCTGGTCGTCTTCCCTCCAGAACCCCCAGTACTCTTTGGAGGCCCCTGTGGCTCCATAAAGGGCCTCGTTCTGGGACACCGAAAGCAACACCTGAGCAAAGGGATACAAATGAGGGATCTCCTCTGGCTTCTGGTTCCTGAGGTGCTGGCTGACCCCCTCTGCCACCCCGACCTCTGGACGCTTGCACTCGATGACCACCAGAGGAATCCCGTTCACAAAAAGCACCATGTCCGGCCTGCGGGTTCTGGTGCTGCCCACCCGTTCCACCACAAACTCATCCGAAACGTGATAAACGTTGTTCTCTGGGTTCTGCCAGTCAATGAATTTCAGTTGGTGGGAGCGCACGTAACCTTCAATGGTTTCCTGCATGCTGCGCCCGAGGGTGAGCAGATCGTAAACCTTCATGCTCGAAGACATCAGGGACTCAAAAGGCAGGCTTGCCAGTTCACGGGTCGCCAGATCCAGATTGGCCTCACTAAAAGGGTACAGGTTCCCTTTGAACTCAAAACGGTTCAGTTTTGCCAGTTGTTCCCTCAAGACCTGCGTGAGCACCACACCAGAGCGCTTGTGGTCCCGCAAAGCATCTGCCTCTGAGGGGGTCAGGTATTTGTAACCCATGGTGCTCAGGAGGGTGAGGGCAGGGATCAAACTGATGATGTTTTCTCGGGTGGAGCCTGAACGGGATGGCATTTCTTACTCCTTCGTCTTAGTATATATTGATCTGTATACTAAAATGGTAGTTGAGAATCATTCTGCTCATGCACTTCAATACTTTGAGTTTGATGATCACATTCCATGTAAAATTTTCCCCTATAGTATGCCTTTACAAGACTAGAAAAACCCAGAGTTTTAAGCTCTTCTACATTTAAATTGTTTATATCATCAAACTCATGATATAATCGCTTCTTTATCCAATTATTCAATCTTTTAATTTGATTCATATTTGAGATCCTACAAAAATACTTAATCCAGTTTCTTCGCTTTAAATATGTTTGTCCACATTTTTGACAAGTTTCATAATAAGATACACCGTCTACCCTAAAATTTATCACTCTTTGAAGAGTTAATCTTAGTCTAAATCTTGGATCGCTAAAGCTTCCAAAATGCTTGTGGGCATCAATCATTTTTCTGTTCCATTTATTTTTAAATTTTTTTATATTACTATGACTTATTAGTATTGTCTTGGTATTTATGTTGAATCCCACGAATTTTATATAATTGAGATTTAAATTGGTGATTTTCGTTTTTGAATTAATGGACTCAGATAGCGGATAAAGTTTTAACTCCATCCCCCCTTCTGCGTATAGTTTATTTATAAACTCATATACCCTATAGTATGCATCTTCTGCATCTTGCTCACTCCTAGCAAGAATTACAAAATCATCAGCGTATCTCACATATTGTATATCAAAATCCTTCTTAAGAACTCTTACTACCCATTCATCAAAACGATGCATGTACAAATTCGCAAGCAATCCAGATAGGACACCTCCCTGAGGCACTCCAGCAGTTCGTTTTAGCATTTTAAGATTCGCTTCTTTGCTATAAGGATTCATTGTCTTAAAGTTTATTCTTTTATCATATTTATAAGACATAAACTCGATCATATTAACGTGCATAAATCTATGTAGGATTTTGAATACTCTACTATTTGCATCTATATATCGCGAGATTTCGTGTTCTAATGGTTTCCATGGTATCGTATCAAAAAATTTTTTTAAATCCGCTTCTAAAACATAAGTATACCCCAATTTTGAATACTCCAACACAGATGAAGCAGCATCCATAGTTGATTTCTTCTTTCTATATGCATATGATACTGGCTTTATTTTGTTTTTTTTGCGTTTATCAAAGACCTCAAATTCTTTTTCTATAATATCATAAATCAAGCGATATATTATTAATTGCACTATCATATCTTGAATTGCACAAATAGCTAGACTTCTAGTGTTGCCTTTTTCCATCTCCCTTAAATAGTCCTTTTTGCGGGGAAATTCTAATCTATCTTGATCTTTAATTACCAAAACTTCTCTAAAGGGTTTAAATATGTATTTTCCGGTTTTTAAGCGCTTAATTATCCCCTTTGAGTAATTATCAAAGTTCTTCTCGAATGATTCGAAGGTTATACCATCAGAACCTAACGGAATTTTAACAACTTGACTATCTTTAATATTGAAAACCCTCTCCAGTCTTTCTTCTCCCGAAATTAAGAATATATCCTGAAAACCATTTTCAGAGGCCATCATCCTATCTATTTTGGTAAACTTGTACTCGCAGTAAATTTCTTTCAGGATTTCTGGCTTCAAAAGTTCGTCTAAGTAAGGGTCTAGGTTATGCATACTACAATAATACAAAAAAGCGCTCTCGAAGGAGCGCCGTATCGCATGATAAGGTCCATGCTAACCGAAGTAATTTCTTACTTCATACCCTTAAGGTAGTAAACCTCTTTCTTGAGCTTGAGCGACAGCATCTGCTGGCGGACTTCTCGTTCGTACTTCTACATTATACACTATCCAGTGCATTTGTAAAAGACGAGCACTGTGTCCAACATTTGTTGGGCAGGCATTGACCTGCTCGTGCTTGCAGAGCAGGTCAATGCCTGCCCAACACAATACTGCTTACATAATAGCCATAATTCCGAAAAATGTAAACACCCCTCTAGGGGTTGTCTGTATTTACTCGAAGCCGTCCACTTAACAATTCCAGTTGTAGCCCGAGTTTTTGTGTTTTGAGGGTCTCAATTTGTTTCCTCAAAATATGCAACTCATACTCACTCAACTGCAATATTTCTACAATTCTACATTGCTCGATTAAAGAGGGAATGCATATGCGTAAAGCTTTGAGCTGATCTAAACCTATTCCTTTCACAGTACTACCATTAGCCATTCCAGAAATTATATTACCATAATACTCAAAATAGAATCCCAAAAAATGTGGATTTAGAATATTCTTAGTAAATATAGCTTTTAAGTCTTGGTTTATAGCTGCATCTCGATCACAAAAAACAATACGTCCCACAGCCATTCTAGTAGATACTATAAGTGTGTTTGCAGTAATCAGACTTGTAGCACTTTTAGCAAGTCCAAGTTTTGATATATATTCCTGCGTTCTATGGATAATCTTAGATTTCATATCTTTTACTGTTATCCAAGGAATTTCATTATTACTCCAATATTCTGAGATTTCTCGTCTAGGAGTACCACCACCTACTATTTTTTCAACAAAATCTCCCAACGGACCTTCAGACCAATCCTTTTCCTCAAACTCCCGAAATCGCATCTTCCCAGTGAGCAATTTCTGCATAAGGCCACGCTTAAGCAGTTGCTTCTTCTCGATCAGGGTTTCCAACTGTTCAATGGCGGTGTCCCACGCCCCGAGGATTTCAGCGATTTTCTTCTGCTCTGGCAGGGGGGGCAAACTAATCTCTATCTCTAAAAAGTCAGCTTTAGAGATATTCTGCATACTTTTACTGCTCCCAGATGCAGAGTCAGCTATCTTTTTTCTCATCGTAGGTGATCCAAGCAAAAAAGAAAGCCACCTCATAGATATGTTGTCACTCCTTGGCTCTATCTGCCAGAGTTTATCCGACAAATATAGATTTGGATAATCCTGATAAATATAAGCACTAGCACCCACAAGCTCTGGAGTATTTGCCCGGCTAAAAATAATCTTATCTTTCTTGGGATTTAGTCTGGCTCTACTTACATCATCTTCAATAATAGCTTTATTTTCTTGAGGCTTAAAAATTCCATATGATACAGAGCTGACTTTAAGAACACCTTTTTCATTAAGATCTGCTGGTCTACCCTCTCCATTCACACTAACACCAGCTTCAAGGCTTGCAATTACATCTTTTAGCTGGCATTCCTTCCATTCTTTTGGCAACATGATTCCCTCGTCTCATCAACACCAGACAAAATAAAAACCCACCGCTGTAAGCATTGTGGAACAAGAGGCTTGGTGGGTATGGTTGCTCCAAGTATACCCGAGAAAAGCCAACTTTACACAAAGGCTGTGCTAAACCAACCCCAGTTCCTTCAAATACCCCTGAAGTTTCCCCCGAGTCTCCTGCAACTGCTCCTCCAACAGCTCAATCTCCTGCTGCACAGCAGCCACATCAATCTCTGCTTCTTCCTCGAAGGTGTCCACGTACCTCGGGATGTTCAGGTTGTAATCGTTGTCGCGGATCTCCTGCACCGGGACCACTTTGGAATATTTCTCGATTTCGGTCCGGTTCAGGTAGGTGTCCACAATTTTCTGGATGTCGGTGTCGCGGAGTTTGTTCTGGTTTTTGCCTTCCTGATATTCCCTGCTGGCATCAATGAACACCGTGCTGGTGTCGGTTTTCCCATGCCTGAACACCAGTATGGCTGCCGGAATGCCCGTTCCAAAGAACAGGTTGGAGGGCAGGCCAATCACGGCGTCCAGCAGGTTCTCTTCAATGAGTTTCTGCCGGATGCTGCCTTCACTGCTGCCCCGAAACAGCACCCCGTGCGGAACCACAATCCCGGCCCGGCCCCTCTGGGGATGCATGGACTCGATGATGTGGGAGATGAAGGCGTAATCCCCTTTGCTCTTGGGAGGCACACCCCGATGGAACCTGCGGAACGGATCATCGGCAGCGTCTTCTGCCCCCCATTTGTCCAGAGAGAACGGCGGGTTGGCCACCACCACATCAAAGCGCATCAGGGTTTGCCCGTCGTGCAGCAGTTTGGGGTTGCGGATGGTGTCGCCCCACTCGATGCGTGCGCTGTCCAGCCCGTGCAGGAACATGTTCATTTTGGACAGTGCCCATGTGGACCCGTTGATGTCCTGTCCGAACAGGCTGAAGTTCTGGATGCCTTTCTTGAGAAGCTGGTTTCCAGTCTTGATCAGCAAAGAGCCGCTTCCGCAGGTGGGGTCGTAAATGCGTTCGCCGGGCTGGGGGTTCATCAGTTCGGCCAGCAGTTCGGACACTTCGGCGGGGGTGTAAAACTCTCCAGCTTTTTTCCCTGCTCCAGCGGCAAAATTGGCAATCAGGTACTCGTAGGCATTCCCGATCACATCCAGATTCCCAATTCTGGAGGGCCTGAGGTCCAGTCTGGGGTCCGCAAAGTCTTGCAGCAGGTTTTTCAGGCGCACATTGCGTTCTCGGGTCTGTCCCAGTTTGCTGTCGCTGTTGAAGTCGATGTTTCTGAACACCCCTTCAAGTTTCTTGTTTTTCTCTTCAATGGCGTCCAGCGCTTTGTTGATGCGTTCCCCAATGTTGTCTTTGTCGCGGTTGTTGTACAGGTCGTAGTAACTCTGTCCTTCAGGCAGGTAGAACCGTTCCCGTTCCAGCCTGCGCTGCAACCGCTCTGGGTCATCGCCATATTCGGTTTTCAATTGTTCGTAATGTTCATTCCACGTGTCGCTGATGTATTTCAAGAACAGCATCACGAGGATGTAATCTTTGTATTCACTCGGGTCGATGGTCCCCCGGAAGGTGTCGCAGGCCTTCCAGAGGATCTTGTTGATTTCATCCTGGCTCACAGCGAAAGGCAACGTCATGACCAGAATTTTACCCCATCCTCAAGAGATCGCTGATGCCCAACGGAACCCCTACCCCTTTACAAAGGGGTCACTTGCGAGTGAAGCGCGCAACGGGGGATCCTCACCCCTTCGTAAGGGGTCACTTGCAAGCAAAGCGCGCAACGGGGGATCTCCACCCCTTCGTAAGGGGTCACTTGCAAGCGAAGCGCGCAACGGGGGATCTCCACCCCTTCATAAGGGGTCACTTGCAAGCGAAGCGCGCAACGGGGGATTCACAACCGGGAGATCTCTAACCCCAGCCAGTTCAAGATGTGGTCTGCAACCTCCTGCCAGCCCTCTTCCAGCATCATGGCGTGGGCCATGTTGGGAAAAATGTGGGCCGTGGTGCCGTAAGCTTTTGCGGTTTGCTGTTGCTGGGCAGGTGTGAAGAAAAAGTCACGTTCTGCACCCAGAACGAGCAGGGGGGTTTTCAATTTTCTGGGATCAAGCTGCACAAACAGGGTGTCCAGAAAAGCCACAAAAGATTCCCGTCCCATCTGCTGAAAATACCTGGCTGTTTTTTCTGCAGAGAGGGTGTTGGAAAAAAAGGCGGTTCTTGCCCGTTCAGGGCTTCCCACCAGATGCTGGAGGTTGAAGGTGAAGGTGACCTTCAAAAACAAAGCAGGATCGTTTTTCAGGCCCCTCAGGAAGGTCATCCAAGATCCGCTGATGGACATGGTTCCCAGCAGCACAGCAGCAGGCAAGGTGTGCTCTTGCAGGTATTTTTGCACCACCATCCCCCCATTGGAATGACCAATCAAAATGGGCTTCTGAGGCAGGGAAAGCACAGCCTCATGAACGTCTTTCATATAATCGTTTAGGCGGGTGGTAAAGAGCTTTTCGGTGCCCTCGCTGTTTCCGTGGCCGCGCAAACTCACCGCGTACACGTCGTATCCTGCGCTGGCAAAATGCGGCATGAAGTGTTCCTTCCAGGCCCACACGCCAGCCCAGAGACCATGCACCAGCAAAATGGGGGTCGGGTGGCGTTTCTCGGGGGCGGCCTGATGCACAATGTCGAGTTTCATGGGTCTCCTTTAGAGGACGGCAAGGGTGTGAATGTTCAATCACTGGAAAAACGACTGTTCTGGTTGTCCCAGACAGCTTTGATGGATCAAAGAGATGCTGTGCTCCATGGTACACCGTTGAATTTCAGCTGGAATCAGCACGTACAGATCCCCTGATCCGTCAGCAACAGGCACTGCCAGAGGTCTGCTGCAGCTGTAAAATGACCCCATGCCCCGTTTGAATCTTGTTTTGAGGGTGATGCTTTATGTTTTTTTCGCTTTGATCGCCCTTTTTGCCCTCATCCTGCTCAGCTGGCAACCCGAGATCCGTCGGGTTCACACCGTCAAGCAACTGGAGTACGCCGGAAAAGCCACCATACTGGACCAGAACGGTGAAGTGCTGGCCGCCCTCTCCCCCACCCTGAGCAGTGGCGCACGGGTCAGCCGTCAGGTGCTGGGCACGGACGGTTTCAGTCCGTGGCTGCGCAAATCGGTGGTTGCCAGCGAAGACGAGCGTTTCTTCATGCACGCTGGCATCGATTGGCGCGGTCTGGGTCGGGCGGTGTTCAGCACCCTGAGAGGGGATCCACAAGGCGGAAGCACCCTGACCCAGCAGGTGGTCAAAAACACCCTGCTCTCCGAGATGCAAGGGGCCAGAAACCCCACCCGCAAACTGAAAGAGGCCCTGATGGCTCTGAAGGTCGAGAAGAAATTCAGCAAAGTCGAAATCCTGACCGCTTACCTGAACGTGGTGTACTGGGGTGTGGGACGCACCGACCTGATGGGTGCAGAAGATGCGGCGCTGGTGTATTTCCGCAAGCATGCCAGAGACCTCAACCTTGCAGAGAGCGTGTACCTGACCACCTTGTTGCCCAACCCGAGGCGGTATCTGGATTACCCGTCTTACCGCCCCCTGATGAAAAACCTGCTGGACCGCATGGTGGAAAGCCGCATGGTCACCCCTCAGGAAGCTCTGGAAGCGTGGCGGTTTCCCCTGAAACCTGCAGGATGGTCTGTGCGTTATGACGAGCAGGGCAACCTTCTGGAAGCCACTCTGGTCAATCCAGACGCCAGAAAACAGAATTCACCTGCGCCCAGAGTGCGTTTTGCAGATGGTTTTCTGGATCAGGTGGAGCGCGAACTGCTGGAGCGCTTCTCCAAAAGTTTGCTGTACCAATCGGATGTGTCGGTGCTGACCACCCTGAATGTGCAGGCCCAGAGGTCCGCTGAACGGGCCAGCATCGAAGCCAACTTGCCTGAGGGCACCACACTGGGGATTGCCCTCCTCAACCCCAAAAATGGCGATGTGAAAGCTCTGGTGGGCCAGAAGTTGGGGGATGGCCTCCTGGAAGAATGGAACCATGCCACCCGATCCAAACGGCAGGTGGGCAGTTCGATCAAACCTTTGCTGTACACCTTTGCCCTGACCCGAGGGTTCACTCTGCACAGCACCGTGCTGGACCTGCCCCTCAAAGGTGAATATCAGCCTCAGAATTTCAATGGTCGTTACAGTGGCAAAGCTGTGACTTTTCAGGATGCTCTGGACCACAGCTTGAACCTGCCTGCCGTGCACTTGCTCGACCAGATCGGCGTTGATCCTTTTGCCAGCAAGCTACAACAGTTGGGGCTGCAGGCAGATCCCAGAGCAGGGCTTCCGCTGGCCATTGGTGCTGTGGAGGCCAGTCCTCTGGAGATGGCTGCTGCATATGCCCCCTACGCCAACGCTGGAACCTTCTTCAAACCAAGGGTGATCCAGAAAGTCCTGCAAGGTGAAAGGGTGCTCTGGGACAACCAGAAGCCCGAGGCCAAACAGGTGTGGGATGAAAGAACCGCTTTTGAGGGGTTGAATTTGCTGCGTGGCTTTGTCTCTGACCTGACCCCTGCACAGGGCGGTTTGGGTTGGAAAGCCCGCATTCCGGGCTGGCAGGTGGGGGGCAAAACCGGAACCACCAACGATGTGAAAGACCTCTGGTTTGTGGGCATCACCCCAGAGCTTGCCGGGGCCGTCTGGATCGGCAGGAGCGACAATGCCCCACTGCCTTCAAACCTGTTCAGTGGCGATGTGGCCGCACCCCTCTGGCAAAAAGCCATGGCAGGTGCCCTGAATGGCAGGAAAATCACGGCTTTTGAATCTCCAGAGGAAATCAAGGCTCAAGCTGCCTCCAGAGGGCCAGAGGTGGTTCGTTCTGCACTTCCACAGGCTCAAAACACCAAACCTGTCAGCACCGAAGCCATCCAAAAAACAACGCCTGCCACCAAAAACAAAAACCAGCAAGCCACGCTTTACGCCAGACAGGACAAAGAAAGGAAGGTTTTCCAGCAGAAAGAAGACCGCTTGCTGGCCTTGCAGGCAAAAGCCAGAGGGTCTGTAGAACAGGAACGCCAGAACCTGCTGGAATCCCAGCAAACCGAACAAAACCGCCTGAAACTGAAAATGGCCAATCTGGTGCGCCAGCAGCAGGTGGATGCCACTTTGCAGAAGGTCAGGATTGCAGCCACCCTTTCCAAAGAACAGAAAGCTCTGGAGACGCGCAAATACGACCGGTTGTTGCAAACCCAGAAACAGCAACGCATCACGGTTCAAAGGGAAATCAGCCTCCTCAACCAGAAACAGAAATCCCAGAGGGTCGCCTTGCTGCAAAAAGAAGGCCGTTTGTTGACCCTGCAAAAACGGGAACGCATCCAGTTGCGTGAGCAAGAAATGGCCCTGCTGTCTGCCCAGAAGAAAGAACGGGTGCGCTTGCTGCAAACCCAGGCACAACTGTGAACCTGACGGGACCTGAAGGTTTGCTCAGGGTTTCTTGTTGAAATTTCGGGCAGGCTTCTCAAAGTGGCCTCATAGACTGGCTGCATGCGTGGATGGAAACTGTTTTTTCGAGTGTTTTTTCGTTTGATGTTGTCGATGTTGCTGCTGGGCGTTGCTGCCGTGACTGTGCTGTACCAGAAATGGAAACCCGATTTTGCTCAGGTGAAAACCCTGAGCAACCTGAAACATGCAGGCAGGGCCACTTTGCTGGACCGGGAGGGCCGGGTGGTGAAGGTGATCGGGGTGTCCAGAGCGGGAGAAATTGGGCCTGCCCGCAAGCATCTGGGGCTCTCCCAAATCAGTCCATGGCTGCAAAAAGCGGTGGTGGCCAGTGAAGACATCCGGTTTTACCAGCACAACGGCATCGACCATCGGGGTCTGTCCCGCGCCCTCTGGAAAACCCTCTCTGGAGACATGGAGGGTGGAAGCACCCTCACCCAGCAGGTGGTCAAAAACACGTTGCTGTCCGACCTGAAAGGCGCACGCACCCCAGAGCGCAAGTTCAAAGAGGCCCTCTTTGCCCTTGAGGTGGAAAAACAATTCACCAAGCACCAGATTCTGGAGCTTTACCTGAACCTGATTTACTGGGGTGTTGCACGAACCGATCTGGTGGGCGCAGGGGACGCTGCCAAAGCCTATTTCAACAAACCTGCACAGGACCTGAATCTGGCGGAAAGCGTGTATCTGGCGGTGCTGCTCCCCACCCCTGCGCGGTACAACGATTATTCAGGCTACCGTCCCCTGATGAAAGACCTGCTGGACCGCATGGTGGAAGCGGGAAACATCACCCCAAAACAGGCCAACGAGGCATGGAAACACCCGCTGCAACCTGCGGGATGGAAAATTCAGTATGGCCCCTCTGGAGAGGTGGTCAAAGCCCAACTGACCGACCCGCAAGCCCGCAAAAAGCACTTTCCCATCCCGGAGTACACTTATGCCGATGCTTTTCTGGATCAGGTGGAGCGGGAACTGGTGCAGAAAGTGCCTATGGAAGCCTTTTACACCTCAGATGTCCGGGTGCACACCACCCTGAACCGCAAAGTTCAACTGGCCGCCGAACAGGCCAGCAAAAAAGCCAGCATCCCCAGAGGAGCAACGCTCGGCATGGCCATTGTGGATCCGCACTCTGGAGAGGTGCAGGCTCTGGTGGGCCAGAAACTGAACGATGGAATTGCTGACGAATGGAACCACGCCACACGCACACGCAGACAGGTGGGCAGTTCCATCAAACCTTTGCTGTACACCCTTGCCCTGTCCAGAGGCTGGGACCAGACAGACACGGTGCTGGATGCACCCCTGAAAGGCAAATACCAGCCCCAGAATTACAGTGGGCGTTTTTCAGGGGAACCCATCATGCTTCGGGCAGCCCTCAACCAGAGTTTGAATTTGCCCACTGTGCGCTTGCTGCAAAAACTCGGGGTGCACAGTTTCAAGCAAAAATTGACCCTGCTGGGCCTCAAGCCCGATCCGCAAGCGGGACTGTCGATCGGGATCGGAGCACTGGAGGCCACCCCTCTGGAGATGGCTGCAGCGTATGCACCGTTTGCCAACTGGGGCAAGCGCCACACCACCCGTGTGATCCAGCGCATCACCTCCAATGGGAAAACCCTGTACGAGGTGAAACCAAGCCGTCCTGTGAAGGTCTGGAGCCCTCAGGTGGCCTACATGGGACTGGACATGATCCGTGGGGTGGTCGGAGACCTGACCCCTGCACAAGGCGGACTGGGCTGGAAGGCCCGCATTCCGGGGTGGCAGGTGGGGGGCAAAACCGGAACCACCAACGACGTGAAAGACCTCTGGTTTGTGGGCGTCACCCCCAAATGGGTGGGCGCGGTCTGGGTGGGAAAACCCGACAACACCTCCATGCCCAAAACAGCCTACAGTGGAGACATTGCTGCACCCATCTGGCAAAAAACCATGTCTCTGGCTTTAAAAGGGGAAGAAAAAATGGCTTTCCTCAAACCCTCAGGGATCCGCACCATCAACATCTCTGGACGCCACATGGCCTTCTTGAAAAACGAAATTCGTCCTCAGTCAGCCCTTGTGGCAAGCCGTCCCAGAGCCACTGCACGTCAGGCCACTCCGGTTGCTGTGAACGGGCGGACACCTTCAAAACCCAAACCCACCCCAAAAACGGTGGTGCGTTCTGCGATCCCAAAACCCGCAGTGGTTTTGAAACGTGTTCCCATAACCCAAGTGAAAACCCAGAAACAGTCCAGCAGGGCAGCTTTTATGAAAAGACAACAGGAAAAGGCCCGACTTGCCAGCATGCTCAGCAGCAAAACCCGCCAGCATTTCCAGAAGCAGTACCAGAAGTACCTCAAAAAACAGGGGCGTTGAGGCTGACCCACCACAAAAAGCCCATCCTGATCAGGATGGGCTTTTCTTTGAATGGTGTTTGGCCCTTCAGAACACGGTCCATTTCTGGTCTGACTGGCTGCTTTCCACCACTTTTTCGATGAACTTTACGCCCAGAGCCCCGTCTTGCACGGTGGGGAAATCGAATTCTGTCAGGGGATTCCCAGCTTTGCGGGCAAGGATGGCCTCTGCCACACCCCGGTAGATGTTGGCAAACGCTTCAAGGAACGCCTCGGGGTGACCTGCAGGGATGCGGGACGCTTTTTTGGCTGCATCACACAAGTAGTCGTTGCCGCGCTTGAGGACTTGCACAGGTTCGCCGAGACGGTGAAACTCCAGTCCATTCGGGTCTTCCTGATGCCACACCAGAGAGCCTTTCTCTCCGAAAACCCGGATCCTCAGGTCGTTTTCCATGCCAATCTCGATCTGGGAGGCGATCAAAACCCCTTTGCCTCCATTGTCAAACTTGAGAAGCACGTTTCCATCGTCGTCCAGTTGCCTGCCTTCCACAAAGGTGGTCAGGTCTGCGCAGATGTGGGAGATGTGGAGTCCAGTGATGGTGCTCATCAGGTTCTCTGCGTGGGAACCGATGTCTCCCATCGCCCCGGCGATCCCTGAACGTTTGGGATCGGTGCGCCAGTCGGCCTGTTTGGCTCCGGTTTCTTCCAGTTTGGTGGCAAGCCAGCCTTGGTTGTACTCCACAATCACTTTGCGGATGGCCCCGAGGTCACCGCGACGCACCATTTCTCTGGCCTGACGCACCATCGGGTATCCGGTGTAATTGTAGGTCACCCCGAAAACCACCCCTTTTTCCTGCACGATGCGAACCAGATCTTCGGCCTGTTCGCTGCTGTGCACCAGAGGCTTGTCGGACACAACATTGAACCCCGCTTCTGCAAAAGCTTTCGCAGTTGGGTAGTGCATGTGGTTCGGGGTCACGATCACCACAAAATCAATGCGCTCGTCCTCAGGCAGGGCCAGTTCGCCTTCCAGCATGGCCTCCCAAGTGGGGTAATTGCGCTTCACACCCAGTTCTTTGCCAGAGAGGAGGGCTTTCTCTGGGTTGCTGGAAAAAGCCCCGGCCACCAGTTCTGCGGTGGAATCCAGTGCGATGGCTTTGCGGTGCACCGCTCCAATGAATGCGTCCTTGCCGCCCCCGATCATGCCGTATTTCAGGGCCATCTGCTCATTTCCTTTCGAAAGCGGCATCGAAAGCCACTCTGGAGGGAGTAAAGTCCAGTTTTCGCACGAAGGCTGCACTCTCACTGGCCCCGTGCACCCGGTCCATGCGGATGTCCTCCCACTCCACCGAAAGCGGTCCCGAGTAGTTGATGTCATTCAGGGCCACAAGCACATCTTCAAATTTGATGTCCCCGTGTCCCAGAGAACGGAAATCCCAGTAACGGCGGTAATCTCCGAAGCTGGTGTGCCCTCCGAAAACCCCCACGCTGCCGTCTCCGTGTCCCCACCACACGTCTTTCATGTGCACGTGGAAAATCCGGTCTGCAAACTGCCGAATGAAGCGGATGTAGTCCACATGCTGGTATCCGAGGTGACTGGGATCGTAGTTGAACCCGAAACGGGGATGGTTGTTGACCGCTTTGATGGCCCGTTCACTGGTGGCAATGTCAAAAGCAATTTCGGTGGGGTGCACTTCCAGAGCGAAATTCACATCGCACTGCTCGAAGACGTCCAGAATGGCTCCCCAGCGTTTGCCGAAGTCTTCAAAACCGGCCTCCCAGAAGTCCTGACTGGTCGGCGGGAAAGCGTAAATGGAATGCCAGATCGAGGACCCGGTGAAACCGTTGACGACCTTGACCCCCAGAGCCTGCGCAGCACGGGCGGTGTCCATGATTTCTTCGGCGGCACGTCTGCGCACCCCTTCCGGGTCTCCATCTCCCCAGACGTGCTCTGGAACGATGGATTTGTGTCTCTCGTCGATGAGGTCACACACCGCCTGACCGACCAGATGGTTGCTGATGGCATACACCTTCAGGTCGTGCTGGTGCAGGAGTTCGAGTTTCTGTTTGATGTACTCGGGGTTTTTCAGGGCTTCCTGAACATTGAAGTGGTCTCCCCAGCAGGCGAGTTCCAGACCGTCGTACCCCATGGCCTTGGCGAGGGGAGCAAGATCACTCAGGGGCAAATCGGCCCACTGTCCAGTAAAAAGCGTCACAGGTCTTGGCATGGCATCTCCTTTGAGAAAGAGGACGGCTTTTGGCGAAACCAAATCGCAAAAACACCGTCAGGATGAAGCATTTGGAAATTGAGTCAGGCCCTTTTAACTTACCTCTGAAAGCCTTTCAAGACAAGGCAAGCGAGATAGATTTGTCCCCCTCTCTCAAGGGGGACAGTGTGCAGAGGGGTCACATCACAAAAGTGTCACCACTTGACCATTGCGGGCACTTTCATAACCCTGAAGCACCAGACGCACGCTTTCCCGGCCGTCTTCTCCGGTGCAAATCACCTTCTGGCCTTCACGGATGCTGCGCATGAAGTTGACCACCTGTCTCGGGTGTCCTCCTTCAGAGGTGAAGCTGTACAGCACCTCGTCGGGACGGCTCCAGTCGCGGTTTCCACCGATGCGGGTGATGTGTTTGAGGTAACGGGGAATGCCGTTGCGGATCTGGCACTCCAGCACCCCCTGCGTGCCATACACCCAGAAGCCTTCTTCCCATCCAGTGGCGGTCCAGGAGTTTTCCACGCTGCCCAGAGCACCTGAGGCAAATTCCAGACTGGCCACACTGACATCCTCCACCTCGATGTCGTATTTGAGGGTGGCGGTGCGGGCAAAAATGGATTTCACATCTCCAGCAAAGTGACGGGCGAGGTCGTACATGTGGCAACCGTTGTCCAGCATGGTGCCCCCACCGGCCTGTGCAATCGAACCGAAAGCAGGTGAAACCGTTTCACTGCCAGACCAGTCGTGGGCCTGCCTGAGGCGAATGAAAGTGATGTCTCCAATCCCTCCAGCGTCAATGATCTGCTTGGCCTGTTCAACGTACAGGTTGCTGCGCAGGTGGTGCCCGGTTTGCAGCACCACACCGGCTTCCCTGCACACCTGAATCATCTCATCGCACTGCTCGATGGACATCGAAAGCGGTTTTTCACAGAGGATGTGCTTGCCCGCTTTTGCTGCTGCCAGCGTCAACCCGTGGTGGTAGGCGTTGGGGGTGCAGATGCTGACGGCTTCAAAATCGGCCTTTTCCAGCAGTTCTTCCACAGTGGCATAACCGGGCACACCCCACTCGGTTTCGCGCCTCTGGCGGGTCACCTCGAAAGGCTCAGCTATGGCCACCAGTTGGGCTCCTGCTGCGGTGTAACCCCTGTAGTGGGCCCCAGCAATGTTCCCGGCCCCGATGATGGCCACCCGGAAAGGTTTGACTTCGGTCATCACTCAACCCCTGCTTCCAGAGCCTTGGCATTGCCAAATTTGCGGGGATCGTTCAGGGCAGGCGCGGTCCATTTCACCCCGTTGGCGATGATGCGGATCACCTGAGCATTGTGGTAGGTGGGGTAGGTTTCGTGACCGGGACGGAAATAAAAGATTTTTCCCAGTCCTCTGCGGTAGGTGACAGCGCTTCTGAAGATCTCCCCACCCGAGAACCAGCTCACCATCAGGAGTTCATCGGGGGCCGGAATGTCAAAAGGCTCTCCATACATCTCTTCGGCATCAATTTCCACGTACTCACCGATGCCTTCCATGATGGGGTGGGAATGGCTGACCACCCACAGGCGCTCTTTGTCGTTGGCCTCTCGCCACTTGAGGTCACAGGTGGTGCCCATCAGTTTCTTGAAGATTTTGGAGAAGTGACCCGAGTGGAGAACAATCAGGCCCATCCCGGCCAGCACGCGTTGCTGCACTTTTTCGACAATCTCGTCTTGCACTTCACCGTGGGCAAGGTGACCCCACCAGACCAGCACATCGGTGCTGTTCAGCACGTCATCGGTCAGGCCGTGCTCTGGCTCGTCAAGGGTGGCCGTTCTGGCGTCAAAACCGTAGGCTTCCAGCCCTTTCTTGATGGCCCCGTGGATGCCGTCTGGATAAATGGCGGTCACTTTGGGGTTGCGTTTTTCATGGCGGTTTTCGTTCCAGATGGTCACTCGAATCATGGTTTCTCCTTGCATGAAACGCCTTTAAAGCGTTCACGATCCTGCAGATCAGTTCTGTTGTGTTGCCATCAGTCTAGCTTCAGCGAAAGCCAAAGTCTTGCCGTTTTTGGTAGACTTTTTCTTGTATTCTAAGGGAGTGCCAGTGCAGGACAGTACGAATTACACTTCAGGTTTCTGGTGCTGGGTGGGCCAACCCGGCATTGCCGACCACCTCCACAGACACAGTGACATCGAACTCAACCTCGTGTGCAGTGGGGAACTCACCTACCTGCTCGGGGGTGGGATGCAGGTCCTCAAAGCGGGCGATCTGGCCATCTTCTGGGCGGTCACCCCACACCGGATTGTGCACCTTCAGGAAGGCTGCAAACTCGGGGTGGTGCACATCCCACTCACCGATTTTCTGCGCTGGAACATCCCCCAGAAGCTGGTCCATCCCGTGATGCATGGCGAACTGGTCCTGCACCGTGAAGCCCCAGCTTTCGACATTCAGCTTTTTGAACGCTGGGCCAGAGAGGTGCAGAACACCCCTTCACCTGACCCGGACCAACTGGAAATCCAGCAGATTGTGTATCTGGAGCTGCAAGCCCGCCTGAGACGTGCTGCTCGGGATCTGTCACAGGCCCCAGAGCGCATCATGGCCACCCGCACCCATCCTGAGGACCTGACCCGTGTGGAAACCATGGCCACTTTCGTGTCTTCCAATTACACCGATCCACTGACCGTGGAAGACATCGCCAGAGGGGCCAACTTGCACCCAAACTATGCAATGTCCCTGTTCAAACGCACCATGGGACTGACCCTGCTGGAATACCTGACCCAGCACCGTCTGGCCCACGCCCAGAGGCTGTTGATCACTTCGGATTGCAGCATTCTGGATGTGGCTCTGGAAGCAGGTTTTGGTTCTCTCAGTCGCTTTTATGCGGTCTTCAAATCTGAGGTGGGCATCTCTCCAAGACAATACCGTCGCCAGCGGGCCACCTGACGCTGTTTGATCCAGTTTTGATTCAGAGAGCATGATGCTGTTGATGTGCATGTGCATGTTCATGCTCTGGGTGCACGATTCTGTCCTCCATCCCTTCCAACTATCGTACTTTTTGTAGCGTTTTGAGGATGCCAGAGATCCACTTGAGTTGTCTCCCTTTCAAAAACCAGCGTTTGCAACACCCTCATCAAAGTCCATCAGGACTATCGTACTTTTTGTAGCGTTTTGGGATTCCAGCGATTCATTTCAGCCAGAATTCAGCAAGATGTATATACATATTACTTAGTTGAAAACATATTTATTCGATATTTTTACGTCAATGGACAACCATGTGAAATTGTGACTCCAGAAGACAAAACTGTCCTCAAGAGCAACTGGTCTCATAAAGGCAAAAAGTCTTTTTGGATGGAATTCAGTTGATTTTTTTGAACTTGGACCAATATCGTACTTTTTGTGGCGTTTTGACCCAATCCTCGTACTTTTTGTAGCGTTTTTTTGGGTATCGTACTTTTTGTAGCGTTTGGGTATCGTACTTTTTGTAGCGTTTACCCGGAAAGCACACTTTTTTCAGCTTAAATCGGTCATTTTTCAGCCTGTGGATAAACACAAACAGGTATCGTACTTTTTGTAGCATTTTGGCCCAAAAGTATCGTACTTTTTGTAGCGTTTTGACGAAAATGAGAGAAATGAGAGACCAAAAAGTATCGTACTTTTTGTAGCGTTTTTATCGTACTTTTTGTAGCGTTTTGCTCTCGGGTATCGTACTTTTTGTAGCGTTTTGGCCCAAAAGTATCGTACTTTTTGTAGCGTTTTGACGAAAATTCGTCGTCCCAGAGCGAAAGTGGGGGGCGCCCCTGTTGTTGTACAACAAATATGTTTTTTATAGAAAAGATATAATAAAAAAACAACAACAGGAGGCTTTTTCCAAAAAAGCAGACACGCCATGGCCAAAAAAGAACCCATCCACCTGAGACGGTTTGACGAACTCAACCTGGCCCGCCTGGGATTGATCAGCGTTCAACGAAACATCCCCGAAACCCTCACCCGCTGGGAAGTCGAACACGAAACCGACGGCAGAGTTGTGCGCGTTGTCTGTGCAGGGACAACAGAGTACGGTGGCGTTCCACACGGCATTGACAACGACATCAGCGCAGCCATCATCAACCTGTTCATCGAATCGGGCAGCCCGGAAGATGGGGCACTGACCTTCACCACCTACCAGCTTTTGCGTGCTGCAGGGCTTTCCACCAGCGTCCGGTATTACAACCTCGCCAGAGAAAGCTTGCTCCGCCTGTACTCCTCGAGCTACCTGATCACCGAAGGCTGGCGCGATCACCCCAAGCGCCGCTGGGTCACGGTGGGCTTCCGGTACGTGGAAAAAATTGAATTCACTTCTGCCGACGGAGACACCCTGGACGGCAAATCCATCATCCGGGTGGTGTTGCCCAAGGAGTTGGTGCACAGCATCCGGGCCGGGTACATCAAGCCTCTGGACCTGCAGTTCATGCGCTCACTGGAACAACCCACCACCAGAGCGCTTTTCCGCTTGCTGGACGCCCAGAGGGTGGATCCAGAGGACCCCTCCCGAACCGTGCAGGTGCTTCAAGTGGACCTGCTGGAATGGGCCGAGATGTGCAAACTGGTTTTGCCCACGGCCCACCGCATCCGTCGGGCGCTTGAGCCTGCCCATGAAGAGCTGATCGCCAAAGGATATCTGGCCAGTGTTTCTTACTCTGGGCGCGGAAAAAAGCAGAACATCACTTATGCGTTTGCGCAAGGGGTGCTGTCCCATCCAGTCACGCAGGAACTGGTGGATGTCCTGATGGAGCACGGGGTGGCAGAACCCAGAGCCAGAGATCTGGTGCGCCAGTATGGCGATCAGGTCCAAGATGCAGCCCAGCGCATGGAAAACCTGCTCAAGTCGGGTTTCAAGCCACGCAACCGGGGCGGTTTTCTGGTGGATTTGCTCACCAATCCGAACAAATACGCTCTGGAAGAGGGAAATGCCACAGAGGCCTCTCCACAAGTTGCAGGACGTCTGGAGCTTGACCGGCAAGTTGCTGGCGCAGAAGTGTCTGAGCAGGAACGCTTGAGGCAAGAGTACGACCAGATGACCCCCGAGCAACGTGGAGAGCATGTGGTTCGGACCCTCAACCTGCTGATCCGTTCTGCCCTGAAGCCTCTGGAGTATGACTTGCTTCAGGAGGCTGTGGTTCAGGGTGAAGTGGATGGTTACCAGTTGATCCGGGAGGCCAGCACCGCTGTGATCCAAAAACAACTGAATGGGTTTGTGGATGCCATCCGCAAGTTGCTCTATTGAGTTCTGTGATGGATTTTAAGATGGGTGCGGGGTATAGGGTGCGGTAAATGTGTATGGGAAATCTCGAGGGGCCTTAAAATTGATTTTAGGCGATGATCTGAAATTGCCAGTTGTGGGGGAGCATTTTCATCAAAATGCTCCTTTTTCTTGTGTCGGATTGCCTTTCCTTTAAAACGCTACAAAAAGTACGATAGTTTGCCTCCATTGGATTTTACAGAAGGGACAATTTTTGCTTGGAAACCGAATCAAAATCAATGCACTTTTCCTTTCTAGGACGGCTTTTAGTTCTCTTTGAGGTATTGTAGAACCAGAGCAAAGTTTTCCAGATTCCAGTGTTTCAGGTCACTCATCTGACCATCACCCAATTCGATGATCCTTGCCTTGCCCTTTTCATCCAGAGCAATGTCCACAGAAAAGAACAGAGACCCCACTTTTTGTGCTGCAATGTGGGCCAGATGGGCGATTTGTGGATGTTTTTCAGCAACACCTGCACGCAAAAAAACTTTTCCATGAACCACAAAACAGCGTTCTTCAGTGTTTGCAACCAGAGGTTCAAATTCACGCACGCAGAGACCCCCTTCAACCCCTCCACGAAAGTGAATCATCTGTTGTTCAATGTCCGCAATTTCTGACAAATGATGGGCAACAGGACCCCTGCCTGTCGAAAGGGATTTGACCCAATCTTTCACAAAAAAAGCTTTCCAAGACACATCTTGCAGGCCCAGAATGGCCTCTTTGGCATTTTCAAAGAACCGACTTTCAGGGGTGTGTTCCTTCAGGAGCGGATACCAGAAAGGCAGCTGATGGGTGCTCTGGTATTGCTCAGAGGAGGTCAAGAGGTTCAAGCCTCTGGCCATGGCCAGACGTTCAAAAATCTGGTACTCCGGGACGGTCAGCATCCACCCCCTGTAAATGACTCTGGTACCACTTTGCAAGTCTCCAGAGAGCTTCCATTTTCCCTCTTGAAGATCTTCATGGGACATGAGGAGTGTGGAAAAACCCAACATCTGGGCAGTTTCTCTTTCTTCTTTGAATTGTTCATCGACTTTTCTGATCTGGAAAGGTTCGGCAGGATGAAGAATGCAAAAGTTCATGGAAAAAGTTTAGCCTCTCAGGCTGTGGACAGGGTTTGCAATTGGGTCTTCCCTTTGCGACAATCCTGAGATGTCAGATCAGAAACGCATCAATTTTTCAGGATCTTCTCCACTTGAGCCAGTCATTGGTTACTCCAGGGTTGTGCGTGTGGGCAACATTGTGCATGTGGCTGGAACCACCGCCACCGATTCAGATGGTTCCGGACGCATTGTGGGTGTGGGTGACATGTATCTGCAAACCCGCCAAACCCTCCGGAACATCCAGAGGGCTCTGGAAGCTGCAGGGGTGGAGCTGAAACACGTGGTCCGCACCCGCATGTTTGTCACCGACATTTCCAGATGGGAAGAGGTGGGACGTGCCCACGGAGAATTCTTCAGTGACATTCGACCAGTGGCAGCCATGTATGGGATTCAGGCTCTGGTGCATCCAGACATGCTTGTTGAGATTGAAGTTGAAGCCATTGTCACTGATGCCTGAGAAAGATTCTTGAAATCCAATAACAACCATCTGAGACAGGGAAAACCCTTTTGCTGCGCCGGCGCAGCAAAAGGGTTTGAAGGTTTGATCAGGTGTATTTTGCCATGTGCATGGTTCTTGGGTGGGCCTCATGTTGCCGAATTGGCTTTGTCCTCCTCTCCCCCATCCAGAGCCCCACACTGCACCGCTTCGGTCAGCATGTCTTGTGTGTAATCCCACAAGCTTGGGAACTTCTGTAGATGTTTGGCTTTGAGTTCCAGAAGGGTTCTGCGGGTCAGCTCTGGGTATTCGTCTTTGCAGCCCTTTCCCTGCATCCCCCATGCAAGCAGCATCGGTTGCAAGGCATCCAGAGCCCGTGCGAATTGGGCTTCTGGGGTCTGTGCCTCCTCGAACTCTTTCCATAAAGTCAAAAAGTGCTGGCTCTGGGGTTCGGGAAGCAAGGCAAACAAATCTCTTGCAGCTTCCTGTTCCAGTTCTGCTTGCTTTGCCTTTTCCTCAGCAGAAGCTGCAAAGTAAGTGTCTCCAGCCAGAATCTCCACCAGATCATGTACCAGCAGCAACTCGATGACCCTGTGGATGGAGGTTTTCTCAGGGACGTGCTCTGCAAGGGTGAGGGCCATCAGGGCCAGATGCCAGGAATGTTCTGCGCTGTTTTCTTTGCGACTGCCGTTGTGCAAGTTGGTTTTTCTGAGGGTGTGCTTTAAACGATCACAGGTGATGATGAAGTGCATTTGCTGGTTCAGTCTGGCATCCATGACAGGATGTTATTCCACTTTTGGGTTTGGTGGCCGATGGGTGCATGATGGATGTCATGCATCCGCTTTCTCCTGAAGTTTTGGCCCTGGCCACTCCCATTGAGAAAATTCAGTTTGAGTTTTGGAATGAGGGAAAATTTTCCAAATTTGAAAACCTTCGAGACCACCTGCAAGAACCGTTGGTTTCAGAAGGTTTTGCGGGTTTTGGGTCTGGAGGACGACCGCTGTTGATGCCAGTCATCAAAAACTTGTTTTGATGTCCTGAAAAGGAAAAACCGTTTTGCTGCGCCGGCGCAGCAAAACGGTTTTAAAGGTTGAAAACGGATTTATGATTGGTATTTGGCTGCAAGCAATTCCACTTCTTGCAGCAGTTCCTTCAGGCGACTCTGGTCTTCAGGGGTCATTCTCCTGACGCTGCTTCCAAAGGCTTTCTTCACCAGAGCGGATACCGATTGGGTTTTGCGACTGGGTGCCAGAAACTGGTTGATTTTGGTCCTGAGGTCTTTGGAGCTCAGGACCAATGCCCTCTGAATCCAGCCTTCAAAGTCTTCATCAGAAAGGTGCTTGAGGCGGTTGAGTTCCACCGCCGAACTCATGCTGAGTTGCCCTTGTTGCAAGAGCTGCAGCAAAGTGGGGTGGTAATTCAGGATGGGCAGGCGTTTGGTCACAAAGGTCCCGAGTTCTGGCACTTTCACCACTCGGGTCAGCTTCTGGTATTCCTCCAGCAGTTCGGGTTGGCTTTCAGGGGTGCGGTAGGCTTCCTGTAAATTCCGGATGATTTCTGCCTGAGGCTTTTGCAAACGGCGTTCCAAAATGTGTAACGTGGAGACCAACTGCTCATAGGCGTTCAGGTCTTCGCGGTGTGCGTTTTCGATGAAGGCCCGTTCCAGATCTTCATGCTGGTCATTCTGGTTGCGGATGTAGGCTGGAATCTCCCCGAGGCCTGCCGCTTTGGCTGCATGGTAACGGCGTTCTCCAGCAATGATCCGGTAATAACCGGGCTTCTCGGGGTGGTTCCTGAGGGTGATGGGGGAAATGACCCCGTAAGTTCTGATCGAGTCTGCCAGAGCCTCAAGCTCTGAAGGGTCAAAGTGCTTTCTGGGGTTTTCGGTGCTGGGCACAATGGCATTCAGACTGATCTGGTTGCCGAGTTTCAGGGCTCCCATTTGCACCTGTTGTTTTTCTTTGATGGTGTCAGGCACTCTGGGCTTCATGATTGCACCGGGGTCTGGGTGAGGGATTCCAGCAGGTTCACGATCTGCTTCAGTTCCTCTTTGGTGGTTTCGATGCCGCTCATGTTGCGGTTGCTGTATTCCAGAGACATCACCGGCCTGCATTCTGCGGCAGCAAACTCAAAGGGGGTGCTGCGTTCGGTCAGGCCGTTGTAGTAGGGGACACCCAGAGCATCGAGTTGTTCGGTGATCTGTTCGTTGGCGTAACGCACCCCAGAGGTGCGGCCAGCGCGGGTCAGCACGTACATCAGGATTTCCAGATCCGGGTTGATGGACGCAGATTCCTGAACTACACTGATGGTGGAGCGGATGCTGCGCAGGCCCTTGATGGTGGAAGGAATTGGGCAGATCAGTTTGTTGGCACTGGCAGATGCGATGCTGCTCAGGGTTTCACCTGCTGGGCTGGCGTCAATCAAGATGTACTGGTAGCCCCGTTCAGCAGCAATTTTTTTGAGGTGTTTTCTGAGGTTCAGCAGTTCGGCGATGTCTGCGCGACGCACCCGCCTGAGGTCTTCGTGGCCGGGAATCAGGTCAAAACCAAAGCGGGTTTCCAGAGGGGTCAGGGGCTGGTTTTCCAGAATGGCACTCAGTGCAGTGTGCTCGGGGCGGATGTCCACATCAATCAGGTAACCCAGAAATTCAGTGAGGTTGGCTTGAGAATCCAGATCCACAGCCAGCACCCGGTACCCTTTCTGGGCCAGTCCATAGGCAAGTTCTCGGGTGAGGGTGGTCTTGGCAGACCCCCCGGTGTGGTTGTACAACGTGATGATTTCACTCATTCTCTTGCCTCCGTTTGCAAGTTCCCAGTAATCGCTCGGGTGCAGCAGCACCCCGATGGTTTTGTGATGGTTTGAGACATGCACGCTCTGTCCACGTTTCAATTCATCAAAGTGCCGTTTGAGACCCTGCCTGAAGTTGGAGATGGGCACAGTCCGTTTGTTGGCCATATGCTGTCAGTTATACACCGAAAAGCACACCAACAGTTCAAATTATGTACAAAAAGATTTTTTTATGAACTGAGTTTACAAAAGCATGATTTAAATCCTTTGGAACAATAAATTTCACTTTGCTGCGCCGGCGCAGCAAAGTGAAACCCGAGATTTCACTGACTCAATCTGTGGGTTTTCTGGCAGATCCACAGGGGAAAACCCGCTATTTTGAGGCATGGCCCATTTGAGCATCATTGTGAAACCCTCGGCTGATTTTGATGTGGCAGTCACCGACACCGAAGGGGTGTACCTGAACGACCAGTTTTCCCGAGCTTGCATTGAAACGGTGGTGCAAGGTTTGTTGGAACGCAAAGCCCTGAACGATCCCCTGAAAACCATTGGTGATCCCAGAGATGTGGTCATGCAGCCTCTGGACTTTGGGCCGGGTTGCTTTGAGTTCACGCCCATTGATGTGGGCCTCAGCACCGCCAGTTGGAGTGTGGACCTGAGGTTGCCAGATCAGGAAGGTCTCGCCAGAAGGCTTCACGTGGGTCGGTTTGAACATATCCTGGAAACCTTTGAAGGGGCCATGGATCAGGTGTATCAGGAGCCTGAATCTGGTGAAGTGGTGGCTGAGCATTTCAGCAAGTCTTGAAGCCTCAGTTTTTTGAAGGGTGGATGGGCAGTGTTTGAGCGTTCCCCTGTGAATCCAGCCATGGAAAACCATCAGGCTCAAGTTTGGCCCACTGGTCAATGACTTCAGATTGATGTGTCCGAACAAGGTGCAAAAGAGGGAAATCCTCTGGTTCAATTGTGATGTGTGCCAGAGGTTTGACAGGTGCCAGGGAAGCCCAGTGCGGTTCAAGCACAGTGTGGCTTTGCAGGGTGTAAGGAGGTTGCTGTTCAAAACCTTTGGCAGGGAGGATGTATACCGTTCCAGAGTGCCAAGGATTTCGGGTTGCGGCCACCTCATCCAGAGAATCTACAGAGAAGAAGTAATGCATTCTGCTCCAGCCGTCCTCTTGCTGGAATTGCAGGGCGCCATTCAGAAAACGCACAGGAATAGAGCGATCCAGCACAGCGTAAAACATGGCCCAGAGGGCATCACTGCTGGCATACACCGCAGTTTGTTTGCTGAAATCATCAGCCGACCGGTCAAAGGGGGCTCTGGGTTCAAAACATTCGATGTTGCCATGGGTCGAGCCATGAAAAAGCACTGGTTGCCTCTGGGACAGCCAGTGTAAAAAGGCCCACTTTTCTTGTGGTTGAGTCGTTTGAAAAGGAATGGATGCTCCACTTGCCGAAGCCACAAAGGTTTCTTCTAGGGTTTCAAAATGTTGCAATTGCTTTTTGGTGAGGTGCAACTCGGGTTGGGGAATCCAGAAATCAGGCCATGGATTGTGACTGGACATGGCCTGATGTTAAAGCATTTGGCAGAAGAACAAGATGTTGTTGCTCAGGAAAGGGTTTTTGAGACAGGAAGATTCCTCTGGGTCCTCCTGTCTCACGGATAAACGCAGCAGCGGTCAGGTCTTTCTGCTCACCAGCGGACGTAGAACAGTTTGTTGTACCGGGCAGTGCCAGAGGGATTGTTGGAGGGGTACCACCCGAGGAACTGGTCGATGCCGTTGGTGTTGTCGCCCCGCCAGTAATTCATGTAAATGTAAGTTTTGTCGGTGGGGAAGTGGTCCCATTTGACATTGAGGGTGCCCCCTTTGGTGTTGTTGCGGTAAACGTACACGGTGTAGCCGTTTTCACGATACGAGAACGATACAGGCGAGGGGTTGGTGGTGCGGTTCATGGTAAAAATCACCTGATCGTTGTACTTCCACTGGACAGAGGTGGAACCCCAGTTGAACAGCATGGTGGGGAAACTGGCTGCATTCAGGAAGTCACTCCCCACATCGAGGAAACCTTCGTAAATGTATTTGTCAGAGGTGGGAGAAGCCTGATAAATGATGGCCGGATGCAGTCTGGGCTGGTTGTTTGCGCCGGGCCAAGAAGGAATCAGTTCGATGTCAATTTCCTGCCAGCTTCCGCCACCGGTGTCCCAGCGTTTGAAAGTGAAAATGGAGGAGACGGTTCCCGAGACCCGGTCCATGTTGAAGTTCCCGCCGATGGTCGAGTTGGGTGCAGCTTCTCGGGTCCGGGTTTTGACCTCGGCGCAGCGGGTGCCATTGGTGTCCAGGCGCAAATTGAGTTTGCCGCTGTTCTGTGCAGCCACGTCCGGATAAGCGTTGTTGGGATTGAAGGCACAACCAAAAGGCGAACCGTTGTTGTTGTTGATGCGTTCCCAGAGGGCATCGTTCAGGCCCCAGAAGGTGAAATCATCGGTGAAGCTTCCTCCGGTCCAGCTCTGGCCAGACATGGGTGTGCCACTGTCGGCTTGCTTGTGCACTTCAGCGGTGCTGGAGAGGGGAACCGTCTGGCTGCAAGCCACGAACAGAAAAGCCGAGGACATCAGGGCAATTTTTCTCACAGAAACCTCCTGTCTGGAGGGGTGCTCCTCCAGAGCAAAAATGGGATGCATCTCGTTCCACACGAGAAGTGGTTGGTGTTTGGGTTGTGGATGTAAAACCACTGTAACCCGTGAAAGGCTTTTCTGCAAGAGGGGATCATGCGGATGGCAAACAAACCTTGAAGCTGAATGGAGTGGGGAACCAAAATTGGTTTTCCAGAAAAGGATTTTCAAAAAGATTTCTCCGAACTTTTTCAAAAAATGTCACTTTTCTGGTTGTGAAGTTTGTTGCTTTGCAAAAAAATCAGAAAAAGCAAGCCCATCTTGATGAAAAGGTTTTCAAGTGCTAATCTGGCATCAAAGCAAAAGTATCTTGAGAAAATGGCGTCCCATAAAAAGCAGTTTGATTTGGATCATCCATTCAAAGTTTGCTCTACAGATGGCTCGATCATGATCTCAAGAAAAGCATTTCTCTGAAGAAGCATGGAGAGGAAACCGTGAACACCCGAGTGAAAACCATCCCCTTTTGGCTGATCCTGACTGCCTTGCTGGGCAGTTGTGCTTCCACCTCAACCCCTCTAGCGCCTGAAGGTCCGGCCTCTGGCATTGCAGGTTTGCCCGTCCTGAAAGACCAGAATGCCGAAAGCACCTCTGGGGTGTTCTTCGGCATTTTCAGAGAACGGACCAACAAGGCCACCGTGCCTGATGAGGTCTCCAAAGACCTGCGTTTTCAGCCTGCCACGGTGATGTGGTACACATCCTGGAAAGGGAATGCGGCTTTTCCCAAAGAGGAGGTATTGGCCCTCAGCAAACAAGGGGTGGTGCCCAACATCACCTGGGAGCCCTGGGATTGGAACCTCGGGGTTAACGATGCAGGGCAAATCAAACTGAAAGACATTCTGGACGGCAAATGGGACACCTACATCCGCATGTGGGCCAAGGAAGCCAGAGCGGTGAACGTGCCCATTTTGCTGCGCTGGGGGCATGAGTTCAACGGCAACTGGTATCCATGGTCGGTGGCTGCCAACGGTCAGGACCCCGCCACCTATGTCAAAGCCTACCAGCATGTCCATGACCTGTTCACTGCGGAAGGGGCCAACAAAGTGCAGTGGATCTGGTGTTACAACAACGCCGATGTGCCCGGTGAAAGCTGGAACGATCCTGCCAGAGCCTACCCCGGTGACAAGTACGTGGATTGGGTGGGCATTGATGGGTACAACTGGGGCACCAACCCCTCGTGGGGAGCCTGGGTCAGTTTCCAGAATGTCTTCAAAGGGGCTTACGACCGTGCCCTGAAGATTGCCCCCTCCAAACCCATCATCCTTGCAGAGTTTGCCTCTTCTGAAATTGGAGGCAGCAAACCCGAGTGGATCCAGAACATGTTCAGCGACCTGCCCAAAGTGTTCCCTCAGGTGAAAGCCATCGTGTGGTTTGACATCCAGAAAGAAGAAGACTGGCGCATTGATTCCTCGGTGGGCAGCAAAGAACGCATGGCCATTGGCCTGAGAAGCAAATACGTGCGTGGCAACGGGGCTGCACTCCTGAAAGTGCCTGCCAGTTTCGGTCCTGTGACCCCTCCAACAGGCAACAGCAAGAAAATTGCCGACTTTGAAGCCCTGTCGGATGGACGCCTGACCACTCTGGATGGCGGGAAAGTGTTCCTGTCGGGCTTCCAGCAAAATGCAGCCCAGAGCAGCACGTTCAGCAATCAGGATCAGGGCAATGAACCTCCAGCGGTGGTCATGCCCGCGGAAAATGGACGTTCCCAGAGGGCAGCGTTTGATTTTGGCATCAAGGCCCCCAACGATTATGCAGGGGTGGTGCTTGGGTTGGAGTTCAAGCCTCGCAATGCAGAGAACCAGCTTGTGGCTGTGGATCTCAGCCAGTACAAAACCTTGCGTTTGACCCTGCAGGCCACCGGAACCAGCAAGGTGCGCCTTGAGCTGATCGGGGATGCTGCTCTGGGCATTGCCGATGGCAGCCACCCTCAGGTGTACGTGGATGTCTCTGTGGAAACCAAAACTGTGGATGTACCCCTCAGCAGTTTTGTGCAGCCAGACTGGGCTCCGGTCAAAAAGACCACCGCTGAAGTGCTGGCCAAACTGGTGAAATTCAATCTGGTGGCAGACACCGTGCCGTCTGCAGGCAATGTGCAAGTGGACGATGTGATGCTGCTTCCCTGATCCACAAGGGCCATCATCTGCATGGATTTGCTGCTCGGGTCCATGCAGATGAAAAGCCTTTCAGAAGTGTCTTATACTGGCAACACAGGGACAGCCCATGAAAAAACGCAATGTGACCATCAATGAAGTTGCCAGAGCTGCGGGCGTGTCCATCAGCACCGTTTCACGGATCATCAATGGCACGGCTTTTGTGGCGGAAGACAAACGTCTGGCCGTAGAGACCGCCCTCAAGGACCTCGGGTTTCAGCCCAATTATCTGGCCCGCACCCTGATCAGCGGAAAAAGCATGAGCATCGGGGTGATCGCCGAGGACATCGTCAGTCCGTATTATGCCGATGTGATCCGGGGCATTGAGCACCAGTTGCTGGAAACCGATTACCAGCCGATCCTCAACAGCGGTCACTGGTCTGCCACCCACGAGAAACGGGCCATCGAAAGCCTGATTTACCGCAAGGTGGATGCCCTGATTTTGCTGGGCAGCACCCTGCCTGACGAAGAACTGCTGGAAATCTCGGGAAGGATTCCTCTGTTTGTGTTTGGTCGCAAGGTGACGGGCATGGAAGAGCGTTGTCTGGTGCTCAACCAGTTTCAGGGAGGGTACCTTGCCACCCGCCATTTGATTGAACTCGGGCACCGGGAGATTGTGCACATCACGGGTGCAAACATGCAGGTGGATGCCCAGGAACGCCTGAGGGGATACCAGAGTGCTCTGGAGGACGCCGGAATCCCTTTCAATCCCAAGCTGGTGTTGCAGGGGGATTACTTGGAGCGCACCGCTTATCTGGCGGTGATGCAACTGATGGAAAGCCTTGCTTCTTTCACTGCGATATTTGCCAGCAACGACCAGATGGCCGCAGGGGCCAGGCTGGCACTGTACCGCAAGGGCCTGAGGGTGCCAGAGGATGTCTCTCTGGTGGGCTTTGACGATCTGCCCGGTACGGCGTTCATGTCGCCTCCGCTCACCACGGTGCATCAACCGACCTACGAAATAGGGAAGTCACTGGCCGATCATGTGCTTCGGGTTTTGCAGGAGGAAAATCCCCAGATGCCCCATTTTGAGTTGTCTCTGGTGGTGCGGGAGTCCACGTCCAGATTGCATTATGGCCTGAGAAGATAAGCCATGGACTCCGATGCATAGGATATTGATATATCGAAAACCTAGGTATATACTGAACCCATGAACTACAAGGGCAGCCTTCCCCTGCTGATCCTGCAATGCCTGCAAAACGGGCCTCTGCACGGATATGGCATTGCACAGCGCATCAAAACCCTGTCCAGAGAAGTGCTTTCTTTCAAAGAAGGTACCCTTTATCCCACCTTGCACAGTCTGGAACATCAGGGGGCCATCGAATCCTTTTCAGAAACCGTTTCTGGGCGTGAACGCAAAAGTTACCGCCTGACCGAACAGGGCAAAAAACAACTTCTGCAACAGGAGGAACAATGGCACACGTTTGTCAATGCCGTCAACAGCGTACTGGGAGGCAAAGCATGATCGAGGAATGGCTGAGAGAGGCAACCCAAAACCTGTCCCTGCAAGACCAGAAACGCATCCAGCAGGAATTGCACTGCCATTTTGCAGAAGCGGTGATGGCGTATCAGGACCTCGGACTCCCTCTGGAAGAGGCTCGCACCAAAGCCCTGCACGATCTGGGCAGTGCCGCAGACGCCAACCATGGGTTCCGTCAGGTGCATTACACCCCTCAGGAAAGCCAGATCATGGCGTACTGGGAAGCCTATGGCTGGATCAATCCGCAGGATTCCCGTCCAGTGCAGTTGTTCAAGTGGTTGCTCAGTGTGCTTTTCAGCATTGGCCTGATGCAGGCGGTGTACGTGTTTTTCCTGGAAAACCGGACCAACGTGCAATTTGCAGGCGATATGATGGTTCCACAAACCCTCTGGATGGTTTTGCTGTTCCTGATTTCACCGATTCCGTGGCAGAACTTCTTTTCTAGACCTCAGGCTTTCCTGTTGTCCCAGTTTCTTGCAGCATTCTGGGTGATTACCACGCCCTTTGTGTGGTTTTCTGGAGCCTTGTGGGCCATTGGGGGATGTGCTGTGGTGCTGGGGGTTTCATATGGGCTGTTCAGTCCAGTGATTTCCAAAAGCTTGAAAATGGTCAGGGTTTAAAACCTGCTTTCCATTGAATTCAACCCCATCAGAGAAAGTCGAAATCCTGATTTCTTTGGCCTGCATGGTGACTTTCAGATCAACAAATGATAAACTAAGCAGGAAAATCACAGTATTGGAGGAATGATGTTGCGAAAAGTCATGTTTTGTATGATTGTTCTTGGTCTGGTTTCGTGTGGTGGTCAAGTTCCCATTGAAAAGTCTGTGCAGGCAGATCAGAGTGCCTACAATTGTGCAGTCGCTCTCAGAGAAGCGGCCTTTGCCTGGAAAAAAGACAATGCAGATTCAGAATTTTATCCTTCGGCTCCTGATTTGCTCGACGAAGTCAACATGACAAAGTACAAAATCACACCTTGTAAGGACGGTGCTCTCACCATTACAGGTAGCGCAAGACAAGTGTTCAATTATATGGTTTCAAATGACTTTGGAAAAAAAGTCTATACTGCCACTCCTGAGGGCGTGACATCCGATTCCATATGAGATTTGCACCTGAGATCATGACAGTGATCTGTGCATGCTGCAGTGAAAAGCAGAACATCAAGTGAAGGTTTGAAGGGTGTTGATGATGGACAACACCCTTTATTTGTTTTCAGAGAACATGTGATTGCTATGGATTGAGTTTCTGCCGGATCTTGAAAATCGTCTCCCCCACATTGAAACCTTTTTCATGGGGGTTCAAATTGACAAAAGTACAGCCCAGAGCAGCAGAAATCTGCCTTTGCAGTTCCATTTCTGTTTGCAAACGCTCTGGATGCTGGGCAGACCGCAAGCATTGAACAGCAATTTTGTGCTCTGGCAGGTACAGGTCAATGGAGTAGCCCTGTTCGATGCGCTGGTTTTCAAAAGTCAGATCTGCAAAAGAAGCCACAATCACCTGTAAGGCCTCTTGTTCGGCTGGAAGGTAAAAAACCACGTCTTCGGGTTCCAGATTGAGGTTGTCCAGCAGCAAAACCAGACGGTCGTAATCCTGCACTTGAATGCCGGGAGTCAGCCTGCCTTTGCGCCCATCGCCCATCAGGAATTGCATGTTGCGGGTCTCTGGCAATTGGTCTGCGTGGGTTTTCAGGATGCGTTTCCAGTGTTTGCCGGGAGGGGCAAGCCCAAATCGGCTGAGAATTTCGTAGACGGACATGTGTCCATCCATCACCTGTAAACGGTCCATCCTGACATTGTAAACAAACTTGAAGCCTTTCAAAAATGACCCTACAGTGGGTATTGTGGGCCAGCTTCATATTAAAAACCTTCATGTTTTTCACCTCTGGGTTAAGGCTCAGAAATTTTCTTAGGACACAGCAGGGATCATCGTCCTTTACAATCATGACCATGAAGCCTTTTTTTGTGACTTTGATGCTGCTGGGTGCAGCGCAGGCCGCGCCTCTGAGCATCAACCTCTCGATGAATGCAGGGCAGGAACCTCTGGAATTCGGCAAAACCTACACCAATGGGGCAGGGAACACCTATCAGGTGGATCTGGTGAAGTTTTACTTCTCAGAGGTGGCACTGGTCAAAGCCGACGGGACCGAACTCCCTCTGGACGGACTGAAACTGCTGGAATTCAACAAAGCCACTGGCACCCAGAAATTGCCCATTTTCACTGCCGATGTGCCTGCCGGAACCTACAAAGGGGTGCGGTTCAGCATTGGAATCCCCAGAGCCCTCAACCATCTGGATCCCACTGCACAGAAACCCCCTCTGGGTGTGGACTCTGGCATGGTGTGGGCTTGGAATCCGGGCTACGTGTTCTACAAAATCGAAGGCAAATTCCTGAAAGATCAGGCCCAACAGCCTTTCTCTTTGCACCTTGGCCTTGACAGTTACAAACTGCAGTACAATCTGGCCGACTTGCAGATGCAGAAAATCCAGATTCCTGTGACAGCACAAGGGGGCACCATCAACCTGAAACTGGATGTCGCCCAGATGTTCAAGGCGGGTCTGGCTGGAGAGAAATACGACCTGAGCCAGTCCAAATACCAGCAGGTGCACAGTGGCCCGGTGTTTGGGGCTGCTTACCTGAACCTGCTGTCTGCGTTTACTCTGGAGTGACATGAAACGGATTTTTCCACTGGTGCTGCTGGGGGTGGTGGGCGTCTCCGCAGCACCCACCCTGCTGCCCGAGGTGCCTGAAACCAACCCCCTGACCCCCGAGAAAATCGCCCTCGGGAAAAAACTGTTTTACGATCCGGTGCTCAGCGCCGATGGCACGGTGTCGTGTTCCAGTTGCCACAACCCGAGTTTCGCTTTTGCAGACCACAACCCAGTGTCGCCGGGGGTAGAAGGACGCAAAGGCATTCGAAATGCTCCCACCCTGACCAATGTGGCTTTCAGAAAGAGTTTTTTCTTTGAGGGTGGGGCCAAAAGCCTGGAACTGCAAGCGGTGGGACCGATCACCGACCACAACGAGATGGCTTCCGATGTGGCAGAAGTGGTTCGCAAACTGAAAGCAGACCCAAAGTACCCTGCCCTTTTCCAAGAGGCTTTCGGTGCCGAACCCAGCATGCAGCATGTGGTGGAGGCTCTGGCCAGTTTTCAGCGCACTTTGATCAGCTTCAACAGCCCTTACGACCAGTTCCAGAGGGGCGATTTGAACGCCCTGAACGAGCAGCAGAAGCGTGGCATGGAACTGTTCTTTGACAAAGCAGATTGTTTCCACTGCCACACCGGAGGCAATTTCACCGATGAGTTGCCGCACAACACTGCCCTGTACGTCTTTGATGAAGATCCCGGCCTTGCCCGTCTCACCCAAAAAGACGAAGACATTGGTAAATTCAAGACGCCCACATTGCGCAACATAGCGCTGACCGCCCCATACATGCACGATGGCAGCAAAGCCACCCTGCGCGAAGCGGTGGAACATTACAATCTGGGTGGAGAAGCGAATTTGAATGCCGATCCTTTGATGCGTCCCCTCGGCTTGACCGATCAGGAAATCGACGATGTGGTGGCTTTCCTGCAAAGCCTGACCGATGAGGAATTCATCAACAACCCGGCATTCAGGGAGAGTCCATGAGACATTTGAAGAGACATTTGACAGGCATTTTGCTGACCCTGGCCGCTCTGGGCACCGGGATGGCCCACAACGGTTTCACTGGAGTGGGAACCACCATTTCCTACAAAACCGATCCTGCGGTGTTGAAGGCCACCAAAGAAGGCATGGTGCGCTTTTTGTTTCTGCGTGAAGACCAGAGTTCCATTCAGGCCAAAGAGTGCAGTTGCACGGTGCTGGTTTATGCCGGGATGCCAGACCCCAAAGTGCGTCCCGTGGCGATGGGCAAGATGCAGGCCGACAAGGAAAGCTTGTTTTTCAAGTTCACCCCACCCAAAAATGGGATGTACACTTTGGTGTTGGATGCCAAACCCATCAAGCACGATGATTTTCAGGTGCTGAAAATTTACTTGCCCTTGTTGGTGGAGTGACAGGGCCCAGAGGCTGTGAAAGCAGCTTTTTTTGCTGGTTTGATCTGATATTAACGTAAAACAGCACTGTTATTTTATTGAAAACAAAGCTAAAATGGAGGGGATTTGCATGGCCCGAGTTTCCACCCTGACTTTTGACCGAGGCACCCTGATCCTGCACCCTCCACCCAAGGGCAGCGAGTGGGCGCAATTTGTGCAGTGGGATGAGCGCATCGAAAAGTTCCGCCTGCCTGCCCACCAGTACCGCAACTTTCTGGAAGCCATGCGCAAAGGGGGCATCGATGTCAAAGATGATGCCCGGCATTTTCAGGAGCTGCAACTTCCCACCCCCGAGATCCAGCCTTTTTTGCACCAGCAGCAAGCCCTGCATGCATGGAAGCAGGCCGGGCGCAGGGGCGTGGTGGTGTTGCCCACCGGTTCAGGGAAAACCATTCTGGCCCAACTGGTGATGCACTCCACCCCGCGCAGCACCCTGATCTGCGTCCCGACGTTGGACCTGATGCACCAGTGGTATGCGGGCCTCCTCAAAACCTTTCCAGAGGCGCAAGTGGGCCTTCTGGGAGGGGGCAGCAAAGACGACACCCCCATTCTGGTCAGCACCTACGACAGTGCTGCCATCCATGCGGAGCGTCTTGGCAACCAGTATGCCCTGCACATCTACGACGAGTGCCACCACCTGCCCACCGATTTCTATCAGGTGATCTCCGATTACAGCATCGCCCCGTACCGTCTGGGCCTGACTGCCACTCTGGAGCGCACCGATGGGGCCCATGAAAGGCTCACCCACCTCATTGGACCGACAGTGTTCAAACGCACCCCAGAGCAACTCTCTGGAGGGGTGCTTTCACCTTTCAAAGAGGTGCAAATCAAAGTCAGCCTGTCGCCAGAGGAACGGCAGGAATACGACCGCCTGATTGAGGAACGCAACCGATTCTTGAAAGACCAGAACATCAACCTCTCCAGCCTGCAAGGGTGGCAGCAGTTCGTGAAGCAAAGCGCCCGCAGTCAAGCTGGACGGGGTGCCATGCTGGCCCACCGCAGCGCCCGAGAAATTGCTTTCGGCACCTCTGGGAAACTTCGGGTGCTGTCTGACCTTCTGAGCAAGCACCTCGGGGAACGCACGGTGATTTTCACCGATGACAACGCCACCGTGTACAAGATCTCCGAGCAGTTCCTGATTCCGGCCATCACCCACCAGACCCCGGTCAAAGAGCGTCACGCCACCTTGGAGCGTTTCCGCTCTGGAGATTATCCGGTGATCGTGACTTCAAGGGTGCTCAATGAAGGGGTGGACGTGCCAGAGGCCTCCATCGGCATGGTGCTTTCCGGCACCGCCACCCAGAGGGAATACATCCAGAGGCTCGGGCGGATCTTGCGGCGCAAAGAAGGCAAAGAGGCCATCCTGTACGAGGTCATCAGTGAAGGTACTTCTGAAGAACGGGTCTCGGAGCGCAGAAGGGGGGTGGAAGAACCCAAAAAGCCCCCCACCCCCATCAAAGGATTGGAGCAAGGGACCCTGGACCTGAACACTTCGGTCAGTTGGGAGGATTTGTGATTCAGAAGCGGATCACAAATCGATCTGTGATGGTCTTGGGGCAGGTGTCCTCTTTGGCGATCTGGGTGGTTTTGGTGGCCCCAGTCTCTGAGCGGTAATGGCATTGCTTCAGTTGCAAAATGCCCAAGTTGATCAGGCTTTCTCCGACCAGTTGATAGACCTGCGGTTGTGTGGGCACAGGAATGGGAGCAGGATAATGGATGGCCAGAGCAGAAGAGAAAGCGCCAGAAAGGATTGCGATGGTTGTCAGAATTGTTTTTTGCTTTTTCATGTGTGACCTCTGGAGAACATGTTATAGTCTGGCTTTTGAAATCAACAGCTTTTTTTCACAAATTGATCCTGCTTGATTTTGTGTTCCATTTGAATTTTGTTTGAGTGTTCCCTGAACTTCAAGACCGCCCCCAACACAGAAAGGATCCCTGAAACAACATGCTGACCAGCGACCTCTTGCAATACACCCTCAAAGATGGACAGGTGCGTCCCAGGCTGCTGAAGACCACCTCCAAAACCATTGAACTGGCCAGAGAAATCATCGAAATCTTCGAACAGCATGTGGGCCTGCCCAGACGGGACTTGCAAGAAGCCCTACAAACCTTGGAAGGGGAGAGCACCGATTACCGCACAAAGAGGGGTCTCGCGCACATCCTGAGCACCGAACATGCCACGTTTGAGCAGATCACCCCTCTGGAACCGGTGCAACTCCGTGAAAAGGTCTTCTTGCATGCTGCCCAAAAAGGCCCCATTGACCTGCGTTCTGAAAGCACCCTTGAAGAGGTGGCCAGAGCCCTCTCCGATGAACTGGGGCTGCCCCTCACCGCAGGGCAACTCAGAGAAGGCCTGTATGCCGACCTTCCAGAGCGGCACTTTTTGACCACCTTCGAGGCCCCCACCCCTGAAGATTTGCTGGACCGTTTCAACACCGCGCAGGCGCAGGGCATTTTTTACCGGGCTTACGACCTCAAACTCACCGCTTTTCGCAATTCGCAAGCAGAGTACAAGTACCTGTTCAAATTCCTGAAGCTCTTTGGCCTGATGACCTACATCGAAGGGGATCAGGACACCGGGTTTACCATCACCGTGGATGGTCCCACCAGCCTGTTTTCTTCCAGCACCCGTTATGGACTGGCCATGGCCAAACTGCTCCCGGCCCTTTTGAACGTCAGCAAATGGAACCTGACCGCCAGCCTGAAACCCCGTTCTCTGGACCTGATGTCAGGTGAAGAAACCCTGACTTACACTCTGGATTCCCAGTGCGGTCTGCGCAGCCACTACAAAAAAGGCCAGATTTTTGACAGTGCTCTGGAAGAATCCTTTGCAGGCAAGTGGGCCAAAGCCAAAACCGAATGGGTGCTGGAAAAGGAAGTGGACTTGCTTCCGGTCCCGGGCAGCGTGATGATTCCCGATTTTCGCATCACCCACCCGGATGGACGCAGTTTTGTGCTGGAAGTGATCGGCTACTGGCGACCCGAGTACCTGAAACGCAAATTCCAGCAACTGAAGAAAGTGGACTGTGAAAACCTGATCATTGCCATCTCTGAACGCCTCAATCTGGGCGAAACCGGAGTGGACCTCAAAGACCTGCCGGTCAAAGTGGTGTGGTTCAAAGGCACCTTGCAGCCCAAAACGGTGCTGGAAGTGCTGGAAAGCTGAACTGCTGGTTTTCACGTGAAACAATACATGCTTTATTCTCTGGCGTGTTCCAGAGCACTGTTGAGGAGTTCTCGAACGTGGTGGTCCGCAAGGCTGTAGTAAGCCACCCGGCCTTCCTTGCGGTAACGCACCAGTTTGGCAGTGCGCAACAAGCGCAGTTGATGGCTGGTGTTGGATTCGCTGATGCCCACCACCTGCGCCAGATCGCACACGCAAAGCTCTGTTGCCGACAGGGCCGAGAGGATTTTCAGGCGTGTGGCATCTGAAACCGCTTTGAGGAGCAGCACAGCACCCTCCACGCAGTCTTCAGAGGGGATGGCCTGAAGGGCAGTGGAAACAGCCTCTGGGTGCACGCAGAGGATTTCGCACTGGTCGTCTTGGACAGGGTTGCTCATTCAGAACATGATACCTGATCAGATGTTCAAGAATGTGGCCTCTGGTTGGTTGGCGGCACCCATCAAAAAGGCAGACCCTCAAGGTCTGCCCATTCAAAACACCTGGGTTTACTGGACTCCGCTGTAACCACCAGAGCAGGTGGCTCCGGGTTCGGGGGCATCTTTGCTCTGGGCGTACTTGCGCACAAAGTCCTTCAGGCGGGGGTCATCGGCACTGTCCAGTTTGAGCTGGGCACCCCATGCGCTGGCGACCACTTTGCTGGGCAGGTCAGGGTATGGAGAGAGCACCGTGTAACTGTTGATTTTGGCAGCATCCACCAGTTTGTTCACATCGTCCTGAGCAAGGTCAGGCTGGTAGGTGATCCAGACAGCACCGTGCTCCATGGAGTGCACTGCATATTCACTGAAAATGGGCTGGGTGTAGACCCCGCAGTTTTGCCAGATGGGGTTGTGGGGGCCACCGGCTGGGGGAATGCGCTCGTAGCTGATTTTGCCGTTCTGGTGGTTGCCTGCCCCTTCGACTTTGAAGGTTTCCACGCCTTCAATGTCTTTTGAGCTGTTGTTGCATGCAACCAGACCGAGCAGGCCTGCCATCAAAAGTGTGATACCAAGAGTGGGTTTCATCCGAAAACATTGTAGGTGATCGAATTGTGAGGACTTTTAAAAGTGCTGTGCATCACACTGTTCTCTCACTTCCTGAGCAGCCTGAGGGCGTTGGCAGTCACCAGCAGGGTGGCTCCGGTGTCGGCCAGAATGGCCATCCAGAGGTTGGTGTAGCCCATCAGGGTGGTCACCAGAAACACCGCTTTGAGGCCCAGAGCGAACACGATGTTCTGCTGGATGTTTCTCATGGTGCTTCTGGACAGTTGAATGAGCGCTGGAACATCTCTGGTCTGGTTTCTCAGCAGGGCTGCATCTGCGGTTTCGAGGGCCACTTCGGTTCCACCACCCATGGCAATGCCGACGGTGGATTCTGCCAGAGCAGGGGCGTCGTTGATGCCGTCTCCGACCATGGCGACTCCACCTTGTTGCTTGAGGGCGCGGATGTGAGACAGCTTGTCTTCAGGCAGGAGTTCGCTTTGCACCTGAATCCCGAGCTGTTGCCCGATGGCCTGTCCGGTGCGGTGGTTGTCTCCGGTCAGCATGGTGGTCTGAATGCCCATGCTTTGCAGTTGCAAAAGGGCTTCTCTGGCGTCTGCTCTGGGTTCATCGCGGATGGCAAAGAGGGCCAGAGGGGTGTTTTCCTGAAGCAGCACCACCACGGTTTTGCCCTGATGTTCAAGGTCCTGAATCTGGCTCTGGACCTCTGTCAGGTCGGTTTGCTCTGCTGCATGCCTGGGAGAGGTGACACTGTGCTGCACCCCTTCAATCAGGGCACTGACCCCTCTGCCTTGCAAAGCCCGTGCATTCTGAGCAGGCAGCAAAGAAAGGGTTTTGGCTTTTTCCAGCAAAGCTTTGGCCAGAGGGTGACTGGAACCCTGCTCAACGGAAGCGGCCCGTTGCAAAGCTTGGTCCTGCGTGACCTTCAGGGGCAGGATGTCGGTGACCCTGGGGCGGTTTTCGGTGAGGGTGCCTGTTTTGTCGAAGGCCACGGTTTTGATGCCTGCGAGGGCTTCCAGTGCAGCCCCACCTTTGATCAAGAGTCCACGCCTTGCCCCTGAAGCAATGCCAGAGGTGATGGCTGCGGGGGTGGAAAGCACCAGAGCGCAAGGGCAGCCGATCAGGAGAATCGAGATGCCCCGGTAAATCCAGTCCATCCATGCCCCTCCCAGAAAAAGCGGAGGAATCAGCACGGTGAGCAGGCTGACCAGCACGACAACAGGGGTGTAATACCGGCTGAAGCGGTCAATGAAACGGGCGGTGGGGGCTCTGGACTCTTCGGCCTCCTCGACCATTTTGATGATGCGGGCGATGGTGTTGTCTCGGGAGGTTTTGTCCACCCGGACCCGGATCACGGCTTCCAGATTGATCGATCCAGCAAAAACCGTGCTGCCAGGACTTTTGTGGACCGGGATGCTCTCTCCGGTGACTGGGGAATCGTCAATGCTGCTTTCCCCTTCCAGCAGGGTGCCGTCGGAGGGGATCCTTCCGCCGGGAGAGACCTGCACCACCTGCCCCACTTGCAGGCTGCTGACCGGAACTTCGTGGGTGTGCCCTTCATGGACCACCGTGGCGGTTTTGGGGGCCAGAGCCGCCAGTTTTTTGATGCTCTGGCGGGCTTTCCCGGCAGCCACCCCTTCCAGCAGTTCACCGATGGCGAAAAAGAATACCACCACGGCCCCTTCGGCTTCTGCACCGATCAAGAGCGCAGACAGGGCAGCCACGCTGACCAGCATGTTGATGCTGAAAGGATCGCCCAGTTTCGCCGAAGCCACCGCTTTTTTCAGGAGGGGCCACACCCCGAGCAGGGTGGCTGCGATGTAAAACCAGCGGGCAAATTCAGGGAGAAGAAAGCCCAGCAGGTAGGCCATCCCCAGCAGGATGCCGCTCTGGATGACCAGTTTGCCTTGCCGGGTCTGGTGCCATGCGTTTTTCTCGTGTTCATCTGAGCGGTCTGTAGCCGGTTTTTGGTTCTGGGTTCTGGGTTGCTGTCCGTTTTCGGCTTGCAGGTTGGGACCGTAACCCATGTCTTTCAGGTTTTTTTCGAGGGTGGCTCTGGGGGTGACTTGCTCGTCCAGCGTGACTTCCAGAATCTGGGTGGTGAAGTTGCTGCGCAGCACCGTGGCTCCGGGCAGTTTGCTGGTGGCGGCCTCCACCTTTTTGACACAGTTGGCACAGTCCATCTCGTCGACAAAGTAGGTGAGGGTGGTCGGGGCTTGCTTCATGTCTCCACTATATCTGAACAAGTATTCATATATCAAGCCACAAAAACACCTTCAGACAATGTTGATGCCCGAGTCGGTCAGCAGCACCCGGTTCTCTGGAAGCAGGTTGGTGAACACCACCGGGGTGATCAGAGACGGCACCTTTTCACGGATCTGGTTGAGTTGCACCGTCAAAAGCAGGTCTCCAGCACGCACCCGGTCTCCCTGACGCACATGGGCCTGAAAGCCCTCCCCTCCGAGGTGCACCGTGTCGATTCCCACATGAATCAGGATTTCGTGCCCACTGTCCGCAAGAATCGCCAGAGCATGCATGGTCGGAAAGAGGGCCTCGACGGTTCCATCGCACGGAGCATACACATGACCGTCGGTGGGATCGATGGCGAAACCATCCCCCATGAGTTTCTGGCTGAACACATCGTCTGGGACCTGCGCCAGAGGCAGAATCCGGCCCCGCATCGGAGACTGGATGAAAATGCCCCCGCCCACCTGCTGGACCTTGCGTGGCACGATGGCTGCCGATCTGGACCCTTCCATGATCTGCAAGATGTCCTGACAGAGCGCATCGCTCTGGCCCCCAAACACCACCTGCACGTTCTCTCCGAGGCGCACCACCCCGCTTGCCCCGAGGTTCTTCAGGCGGTGGGGGTTCACATGGTGCATGTTCTTCACCTGCACCCTGAGCCGGGTGATGCACGATTCGATGTGCAGCACATTCCCACTTCCACCCAGAGCGGCCAGCACTTCGGTGGCAATGTGCTCTTGGGCTGCGGGGGTGCTCTGGGGGGTTTCGTCGTCGCGGCCCGGTGTGGGGAGGTTCAGGCGCACAATGGCAAAGCGGAAGATCGAATAGTACAGCAGGGCATAAACGGCACCCACTGGAAGCAGCATCAGGGGATGGCTGGCTTTGCCCCAGAGCAGCATGTAATCAATGAAACCGGCACTGAAACTGAACCCCAGTTTGACCTGCAAGGCATTCATGATCAGAAAGCTCAGGCCGGTCAGAAGCGCGTGAATCCCGTACAGCAAGGGGGCCACAAACAGGAACGCAAATTCAATGGGCTCGGTGATGCCGGTCAGGAAGCTGGACAGGGCAGCAGAGAACAGGATCCCGGCCACCTGTGCGCGTTTGCCGGGTTTGGCTGTGTGCACCATGGCCAGAGCTGCCGCAGGCAAACCGAACATCATCACCGGAAAAAAGCCACTCATGAACAGCCCGGCCTGAGGGTCCCCTCCCAGAAAACGGGCACTGTCCCCTCGGACCACGTCACCAGAGGCCGTCACGTACTCTCCGAGGCTGTACAGGAAAGGGTTGTTCCAGATGTGGTGGATGCCAAACGGAATCAGCATGCGGTTCAAAAAGCCGTACAGGCCGCTGCTGACCTCGGGGTTGCTGGCCATCACCATGCGGGTGAAATCGTCCAGAGCCGTCTGGATGGGAAGCCACAACAGGGTGAGCACACTGCCCACCACCACGGCCAGCAACGCAGACAGAATCGGCACAAGGCGTTTCCCAGAGAAAAAACCCAGTGCAGGATGAAGTTTCACCGTGTGGAAACGGTTGTAGAGCAGGGCAGACAGGATGCCCATCAGCATCCCACCGAAAACCCCGGTGTCGATGGTTTTCACACCCATCACTTCACTCATGAAGCTGCGCCCGAAGCTGGTTTGCAGGCTGTCGAAACCCCGCAACTCGGCGATGCTGCCCATGGTGGAGACCATCACCAGAAACCCCACCAGTGCTGCCAGAGCTGCCACCCCGGCCCCTGCAGTCAGGCCAATGGCCACGCCCACTGCAAACAGCAACGGAATGTTGTGCAAAATGGCATTGCCTGAACTGAGCATGATGTTGGCCACCGCCTCGGGAAGCCAGTGGTGGGTGGCTGCGTGGGTGCCGATGCCCACCAGCAGGCCTGCTGCGGGCAATACCGCCACCGGCAGCATCAGGGCTTTGCCGATGTGCTGCAAACCTCCAAAGAGCTTCGAGCGGTGTTTCATGGGCCTCCAGGTTCAGGACGGCCAGTCGGTCAGGACGAGGGGCAAAAAGGGACTTGCCGGAGATGCTTTCATTCTAACGGACCAATCACTTTTCGGATGCTTCTGGCCTCCTCGGCCCGTTGTTTGACGGTCTCGGGGCTTTCACCGGTGGCTGCGGCCACCCCGGCCAAGAGGGCACCTTCCACCAGAGGGGCATCGGCAATCAGGACCTGCTGGTCTTTGAAGTGCTCACAGGCGATGCGGGCATTCAGACAGGCGCTGCCCAGATCCAGCAACAGCACCACCCCGTCGTGGTGTTCCAGCGCGGTCTGGATGGCCACCTGAATTTTCAGGGCACTGGTTCCCACCCCACCCTGATCGGTTCCGCCCACCGCCCACAGGGAATGGGGGGTGCGGGTCATCTGCAAAGTCAGTTCCAGGACCGATTGGGCCAGTTGATGGGTGTGGGCCACCAGCACAAGGGCGGTTTTCATGGGGCACCTCCAAGGCTCTGGGTGCGTTGTTTCAGCCACGGCACCAGAGCAGGGGGAACCGAAACGGCATGGAAGCCCAGTTCCCACCAGAACGCGGTGAGTCTGGGATCAAAAGCCGCTTCGCCACACACGCTGAGGCCCATCCCCAGCCTGCGGGCTTCCGATGCGGTGTGCTCGATCAGGCGTTTGAAGGCCGGGCTGCAAGGGTCTTGCAGGTGGCTGGTTTCGCTGTCTGCACGGCTGGATGCGAAAAAATACTGTTGCAGGTCGTTGGTGCCAAAAGCGATGAAATCGCACCCGGCCTGCTTGAACTCTGGCAGGGAAAAAGCAGCAGCCGGGACCTCCAGCATCATGCCCAGAAGGGGGAGGTGTTCACGCCCGGCCACCTCCAGCACCAGTTGTCGGGCAGCAGAGAATTCTTCAGGGGTGGTGACGAAAGGAAACATCAACCGCAACTCCGTGCCTTTGAAGCCGTTCAGGATGGCCTTGAGGTGCTGGCGGAAGTGCTCGGGAAATTTCAGGCTGAGCCGGATGCCCCTGAGGCCCAGCATCCCCGAGTCTGGAAGCCCTTGAACTGGGACCAGAGGTTTGTCTCCGCCCAGATCCAATGTGCGAACCGTCACGGGTTTGCCGTGCAGGTGGCGGGCCACCCGTTCGTACATCAGGGTTTCTTCGTGCAGGCCGGGCAGGTGGGCATGGGCACCGTACAGGTACTCGGTGCGGACCAGACCCACCCCATCTGCCCCGAGTTCGGCGGCCAGCATGGCGTCTTCCAGACGGTTGATGTTGGCCCACACCGCACGCTTTTTGCCCTGATAAAACACCGGGCTCCGGTGGGCAGCGAGGTCCAGTTGCTCGGGAGGGAAACGGTCATAGGTGCTCTGGGTGGGTTGGGTTTCCACCCAGCCTTCAAAAGCATTCAGGATGGCGGGGGTGTGTTCTTGCAAGGCAGGTGGGCCTTTCAAAATCAGGGTGGGAATGCCAAAACTGCGGGCCAGAATCGCCACATGGGAAGTCGAGGAGATGTCACAGAGCAGCATCCCAGAGAGCTGGTTGCGCCATTCGGTCAACTCCAGCAAACTGACGTCCTGTGCCAGCAAAATGGCCTGCTCAGGTGGTGTCGAGGGGGCCTGAAGCATCCTCAAAAGGGAAGCAGCCACCTGCAAGATGTCTTCCCCTCTGGCCCTCAGGTAAGGGTCTTCCAGCTGAAAGAGGGGCTCAGAAAGGGCTCTGGCGGTCAGGAGCAAAGCCTGCCCGAGCGGCACCTCCTGAAGGTGTTTTTGCACGAAATGCTCCCACGAAGGGTCATTCACGATGGCCTGATAGGTGACCTGAAATTCTGTGGGCAGGGAACGGAGGCGTTGCAGAAACTGCTCCCTGACCTCCCGAAAAGCTTGCAAAGAGCCGTGAACAGGCAAATCGGTGGGCTCGGGGTGCCACAGGATGCCGTGGGCGATGCCGGGCATGACCGGGGTGCCTTCAATGCGCATGGACGTGCCTTTCTGCGGTGAACATGAGGATGGATTCGGGATGCAAGGTTGCTGCATGGATGCTGATTTCAGCCTAAAGGGGCCTGATCAGAACTGTCAATTGATGAACAAAACCGATCAAGTTTGAATCAGCATCCTGTGAGTGAACCCCAAAAAACCCTGCAAAATGCCCTGAAAAACCCCAGAAGGCTGTGCAAATTTTGATCAAATTGATCAGCTGTGTGCTATTTTGAGGCATGCTGACCGGGCGACACCACGACCTCCTCAAACTGATCGAAAGCCGCAAAGCCCTGCGGGTCGAAGAGATGGCCGACCTGCTCGGGGTCAGCCCGGCCACCGTGCGGCGCGACCTGCGCACCCTGCAACAAGCAGGCATGCTCAAACGGGTGCGCGGAGGGGCCACCACCCCCAGACCGGACGCAGGCACCCAGAGCATCGCCCCTCTGGACGAAGCTTTTGCCCGCACCCTCCTGCAAGACATCAGCACCGGAGAAGTGATCATTCTGGAAGGGGAGAGGGTCGCCCCGGCTCTGGCCAGTCACCTGCGGGAAAACCCCCGGCGGGTCACCGTGATCACCAACCACCTGCAAGCCGCCCAGATGCTGCAAGGCACCAACATGGATGTGATTTTGCTCGGGGGCCAACTGCACCCCAGAGGCTACACCCTCCCAGAGGTCAGCAGTCAGGACATTCGCTTTCTGATTGCCAATCAGGCCTTCATTGAAGCCGAGGGACTGCACCCACAGGCAGGCATCACCGTGTCCAGTCCGGAAACCGCACGCTACAAACGGGAACTGCTCGGGCACAGCATGCGCAAAAATGTGGTGGTTCTGGGCCGAAATTACGGCATCTTTTTGCCGTACCGGGTGGGTGCTCTGGAAGAACTGGACACCTGGTACACCGACCAGTTGAGCACCCCCGTGCAGTTGCCTCAAAACCTCAAAGTCATTGAGGTTCACCTTTGAGGGTCCTCACCGTCAAAGATCAGGCAGGCATCCACGCCCGGCCCGCAGCACAAATGGCCATCCTTCTGGGCAAGATTGGGGCTCAGGTGCAACTTTCGCACGCAGGACGCACGGCAGATGCCCGCAGCGTGATCCAGCTCTTGTCCCTCGGGGCGGTGTGCGGATCAGAATTGCAGGCAGACATTCAGGGCACCCCCGAGCAAATCGAGGCTGCGGTGCAGGTCCTGAATCAGTGGCTGTGAGGATCAAAGCCCTTTTTGGATCAAACCGACTCAGATCAAGCTGACATTGATCACGTTGCCTGCGGCATCCACCTGACAATGCAGGGGAAGAGAAGTGACTGCGTTGGCCTCGTAGCCCACTTCGCAGACGGTGGCCGTGATGGTGGTGATGCGCTGTTTTTCCAGAGCCAGATGCAGTTTGCACTTGAAGTGCGCCTCGGGTTCCAGATCAAAATAATTGGCCAGCACTTTGCTTTGCAATTCCAGAGCCAGAATCAGGCCCTGCACCGTCATGTCCAGCCCTTGCAGCTCAGGATCGGCCACCAGGGTTTGCACCCTTGCCAGACCCTCGTTGTGCACAGGGATTTGCACCCCGATGGTTCCAGCCCCTCTGGGAAATTGAAAAGTCAACAGGTTCATGGTTTCAGTGTACTGGAAAGGACCGCCCGATTTGAACGCTCTCCTCAAACCCCCTTCCAGAGCGTCTGAAGGACACCTGAGCTTGGGGTGAAATTTCCCATGAAGAACATAAGGTTTTGTTCTGTGGTGGAAGCTCTGGAAATGAAGATGCATGAATCTGACACCAGAGGTTTTGGTTTTTTATATTCAGAGAAAACAAAATCAACCTGAATCAGAACTGAATCTCGAATCCTGAAGTTCCATAACTCGTCCTATTGTTGTTTCTGAATTGTATGATTTGATGACATAAAACCATGTTCATCTGAAGCGGGACTGAAAACAAAAGTATGATTGTCTATAATCTTAAGGGTAATCAAATCAAATGCCTGTGGTTTAAATATTTGTCATGAATCACCTGCAATAATGTTTTTCAGAAACAACCTGAGCCGCATCACAACATCTTTGTAAAGATGCTGAGGTGAAGCTTGCTCAAAGAAGGTTGTTCCAAACTTAGGAGGAATCAACATGGACCGTATTACTGCTGTTTTTAATGACCGTTCTCAAGCCGAACAAGCCGTCAATGAACTCCGCCGCATGGGCATTGCAGACACCCACCTGTCTTTCGTGGCCCGTGGTGAAAACGACGCCGAAAACATGATGGGCCAGGATGTGGGCAACGCCGCTGGACGTGGTCTGGCTGTGGGTGCCACCGCTGGTGCACTGTTCGGCATTGCTGCTGCCCTGATTCCCGGTGTGGGACCCTTCATCACCGCTGGCGCTCTGGCCTCCACCCTCGGCTCTGTGGCCGGTGGCGCAGTGGCAGGCGCAGTGGTCGGTGGCACCACCGGCACCCTCGCCAGTGCTTTCGCTGAAGCTGGATACAAAAAAGACGAAGCCGAATACTACGAGCGCTCCGTCAACGAAGGCCACGTGCTGGTTGCTGTAGACGTGCCCGAGGGCACCCAGCACACCCAGGTGCGTGAAGTGCTGGGCCGCTACGGTGGCAACATGTACGCTTCCGCCACCATGTGACCCTCGGGTTGCATCACACTTCCTTGCAGTGAACAAACAGAGAACCGCCCAGGTGGGCGGTTCTCTGTTTTGACGAAAAGCGTAACTCCCTTTTGATTGAGCAAAGCCACCCTTTGTGGCCGTTTCCTGCATGAAGCGTGAGCGATCACAAAAACCCCTGTCTGCTTGCTCTGGTCGTCCTGATGCAAAGGAGGGCCGCGTCAACAGCATGAATCTTCAAATGAAAAACAAGACTTTGTTTTCAGAAGGACAACTGAATTTTTCTCCATCAGCATGCTGAAAAGGCAGAGGGTTTTGAATTGCCGTAGGTGTCTTGCGAGAAATCCAGCCAATGCAGTTTGGATCTTTTGATGCGTTGGGCTTGGTGGTATTTCAGGGCCAATTGTCAGTGTTGTGATCCTTCACAATGCTGATTTGTGTTGAATGGTATTGGTGAAAACTCTGTGTGGATTGAAGAAAAACCAAAGTGGTATTGAGGAGGTGAATTCTGCATCTTGAGCTTCTATTGACAAGGTGTAGGTGTTGTGCCAAACTGACTCCTATCGATGGTCTACAACTCAATATGAGATCGCTCACTTACGGAACATGATCATTGCCATGTTCTGCTTCAACCGGGTATTGCTGTAGGTTTTTTGCCGTCGATAATTCCCTTCTCAGAGGTAAATCACATGAAGTCGAAGTCTGTTGTTTTTGGTCTTTCCATGTTAGCGATCACATCCGTGCTGGCCTCTGCAAGCGCCCAGAGCCTGCCCAAACTGCCCGTCAAAGACAAATACCGCGTCGGTTTTTCCCAGACCGAAAGCGACAACCCCTGGCGTCTGGCCTTCAGCAAATCCATGCAGGATGAAGCCAAGAAACTGGGATGGACCCTGGTGGAAACCAACGCCAACGGCAGTGCAGCCAAACAGGTCGCCGATGTGCGCAGCCTGATTGCCCAGCGTGTGGACGCGATCTTCATCTCTCCCAGAGAAGAAAAACCCCTCGCTCCTGTGGTGGTGGAAGCCCGCAAAGCTGGCATCCCTGTGATCATCATTGACCGCAATGTAGACGACAGCATCGCCAAAGCGGGCACAGACTACATCACCTTCATTGGCTCGGACTTCATTCAGGAAGGCAAGCGGGCTGCAGAATGGCTGGTCAAAGCCACCAAGAAGAACGCCAAGATCATCGAACTTGAAGGCACCACCGGATCCTCTCCAGCCAACGACCGCAAACAGGGCTTCCACGACTACATCAAGAGTTACCCCGGCATGCAGGTGATCGCTGCCCAGACCGGAAACTTCACCCGCGATGAGGGCCGCAAGGTGATGGAAACCCTGCTGCAAGCCCACCCTGAAGTCACGGCTGTCTTTGCCCACAACGACGAGATGGCTCTGGGGGCCATCACCGCACTGGAAGCTGCAGGCAAAAAACCCGGCAAAGACGTGATCATCGTGTCCATCGACGGTGAAAAAGATGCCCTGAACGCCATCATCGCTGGGAAGCTCGGGGCCACTGTGGAGTGCAACCCCCGTTTCGGTGTGAAAGCCTTCCAGACCCTCAAAGATTACGCTGCGGGCAAGACCATTCCGCTCAAGGTCATCAACCCAGACAAGTTCTTCGACAAATCCAACGCCAAACTTTACCTCAAAGACGCTTACTGACCTGAAACCCTTGGCGGGTCTGTTCCTCTCCACAGACCCCCAGCAACAAACTGTCTCACCTGTCCCCAAGGCAGGTGAGACCTTTCCCGGAAAGGGGAGAGAGATGACCCAAGTCCAACCGAACCTGCTGCTGTCCATGGAAGGCATCAACAAGAGTTTCACAGGCACCCGAGCCCTCAGCAACGCATCCTTGAAGGTGAGGCCCGGAGAAGCCCACGCCCTGATTGGTCAGAACGGGGCAGGCAAATCCACCCTGCTGAAAATCCTCACTGGAGCCTACCGCAAGGACTCCGGGAAAATCTGGTTTGATGGCAAGGAAGTGGACTTCAAAACCCCACTCGATGCCCAGCATGGTGGAATTGGCACCATCTATCAGGAAGTCAATCTGGTTCCACAACGCTCGGTCAGTGAAAACATCCTGCTGGGCCGTGAACCCCGCAAGTACGGCATGATCGACTGGAAAAGCATGAACCATCAGGCACAGGAGATCTTGCGGAACATGGGCATTGACCTCGATGTGCGTCAGGAACTCGGGTCTTTCCCGATTGCCACCCAGCAGATGGTGGCCATTGCACGGGCGATCAGCATGAAAGCCAAACTCGTGGTGATGGACGAACCCACCAGTTCACTGGATGAATCCGAAGTGGAAACCCTTTTTAAAGTGATCAACAAACTGAAGAGTGAAAATGTCTCGGTGATTTTTGTGTCCCATTACCTCGATGAGCTTTTTGCCATCTGTGACAGCATCACGGTGATGCGAGACGGCAAGATGGTTCACAGCGGTCCCATCAAACAGATCAGCAAGTACGAACTGGTCTCCAAAATGCTGGGTCGGGAAGTGGGAGACGTGCAACGCAGTGGTCGCACCGGATTTCAGAAAGGCCAGAGCCAAGCCACCCAGCCTCTTTTGCAAGTCAAAGGCATCAAACAGGGACTCCGGCTGAAGGGTGTGGACTTGCAGGTGAACAAAGGCGAGATTGTCGGACTGGCAGGTTTGCTCGGCTCTGGTCGCACCGAAACGGCACAGGCCCTCTTTGGCGCAGAAAAAATCCATGCGGGTGAAATGCTCTGGAAAAACCAGAGGGTCCCCCTTGCCTCATCCCGTCAGGCAATTGCACTGGGGATGGGATTTTGCAGTGAAGACCGCAAAAAGGAAGGCATCATTCCCCACCTTTCGGTGCGGGAAAACCTCACCTTGGCCCTGATGCCCCGCATTGCCAGGCTGGGACGCATCGATGCCCAGCAACAAACAGAAATTGTGGACCGGTTCATCTCCAGACTGGGCATCAAATGTTCGTCACCAGAGCAACCCATCCGGGAACTCTCTGGGGGTAACCAGCAGAAAGTGCTTCTGGCAAGGTGGCTGTGCATGAACCCAGAGTTGCTGATTCTGGATGAGCCGACAAGGGGCATTGATGTGGGAGCCAAGGCCGAAATCCAGAGGCTCATCAGTGAACTCTCTGAGAATGGCCTCGGGGTATTGATGATCTCTTCAGAACTGGAAGAACTCACCGAGGGCTGCCACCGGGTGGTGGTCCTGCGTGAAGGGGAGAGTGCTGGAGAACTCTCAGGCGAGCACATCACCGAACACCAGATCATGCATGCCATGGCGGGCACGGAAGGAACGGCCCATGCTTGACAGTCACACCATGAAACCCAAAAACACCCCTCCCCGAAAACCCATGGACTTCAGACAGGTGCTGCAACAGTATGGGGGGATCATCGCCCTGCTGGTGCTCTTTGTGTTCAACGCGATTTTCACTCCGAATTTCCTGACCTTGCAAACCCTGAACATCAACCTGACGCAGGTCGCCACCATCGTGATTGTGGGGGTGGGCATGACATTGGTGATTGCCACTGGAGGCATTGACCTCTCTGTGGGCGCGCTGATGGCCATCAGTGGTGCTCTGGCCCCCCTGATCTTCCTGAACAGCCACTTTGAAGGAACGGTGGTGGGCAATGTGCTGTCGATGGTGCTTCCCATTTTGCTGGCCGGTCTGTTTGGTCTGTTCAATGGTTTTTTGATCACCCGCTTTCAGATTCAACCCATCATTGCCACCTTGATTCTGTTCATTGCGGGTCGAGGCATTGCCCAGGTGATGAGCGATGGGAAACTCCAGACGTTCACCAACGCGAGTTTTGCTGAACTTGGACAGGGCAAATGGCTGGGGATTCCCATTCAGGTGTACCTGATGGTGCTGGTGGTGGCTGTGGCCATGTACGTGCTGAGATCGACAGTTTTTGGACGTCAGGTGGTTTCGGTGGGCGGCAATGAACGCGCCTCTGAACTGGCCGGGATTCCGGTCAGACGGGTGAAACTGTGGGTGTATGCCATCAGCGGTCTGCTGGCTGGACTGGCTGGACTGATTGTGATTGCTGTGAACTCTTCCAGCGACGCCAATCAGGTCGGTGAAAACATGGAGCTGGACGCCATTGCTGCGGTGGCAGTGGGGGGGACCTTGCTGGAAGGCGGAAAAGCCACCATTCTGGGAACCCTCATTGGTGCCCTGATCATCCAGTTGATCCGTTACACCCTGCTGGCACAGGGGGTGCCCGACGCAGTGGCCCTCGTGGTCAAAGGCCTGATCATTGTGGGTGCCGTGGCCCTGCAAAAAGAACGGAGGAACTGATGCAAAGCCTCTTGAAACAAAACGGAGCCTTGGTGGCTCTGGTGGTGCTGTTCGTGTTCGCCAGTCTGCGCTACAACGGCTTCCTCAGCGAGTACAACATCGAGAGTTTCTTTCGTTACAACGCGATGTTTGGATTGATTGCACTGGGCATGTTCTTTGTGATCATCACCGGAGGGATTGACCTCTCGGTGGGCTCGATGGCAGCCTTTGCCAGTGTGATCGCTGCCCTGATGAGCCCTCACGGATTGCTGGCAGCAGTGCTGGTGCCTGTGTTGCTGTGCGCTGTGCTGGGCCTCCTCAATGGATTGGTGATCACCCGCCTGAAAGTGATGCCCTTCGTGGTCACCCTCGGCATGTTCCTGATTGCCCGAGGTCTTGCCCTGATCGCCTCAGGGCAGCAAACGGTCCTGTTGAGCAGCGAAGGGGGCGTTGGAGACCTCGGGCAGGGGGATTTTCTGGGCTTTCCCATTCCAGCATGGATGCTGCTGGTGGTGTTTGTGCTGGGGGCGGTTTTTCTGGTGAAAGCCCCTTATGGTCGGTTCGCCCTCACCATCGGAGGCAATGAAGAAGCGGCGAGACTCATGGGGATTCCTGTCGAGAAAGTGAAATGGCTGGTCTACACCCTTTCCAGTGCACTTGCTGGCCTTGCAGGGGTCATTCTGGCCACCCAGTTCAGCGCCGGTCAACCCAACGAAGGGATGGGCTGGGAACTCACGGCCATTGCAGCAGTGGTGGTGGGTGGCACCCTGCTCACGGGAGGTCGTGGCAGCGTGATCAACACCCTGATTGGAGTGGTGCTGCTGGGAATGATTTTCACCGTACTGAACTTTGAAAACGGGCTCGGGCACATCAACATCAACTCTTACTGGCAGACCGTGATCCGTGGACTGTTCCTGCTTGCTGTGGTGCTTTTGCAAAGCCCCAACGCCAGAATCAAACTGAACCTCAAAATGAAAACCACCTGATTTGCCTGACAGACAACCCACGATCAAACGGTGCTGCTCTGCATCTGATCGTGGGTTTGCCATTTGCTTCTGTGCTCTTGACCAGAGTGTGATTTCAAGGGTAATAGGTGATTCTTCTCTCGGCTTTGAGTTCTCCCAGTTCATACATCTGGGTCCAGTTGCCTTGCTTGTCGAGTTTGTAATCAAAGACATTCAGCAATCTGGCGTTGTCAAACGCGTAAAGCTTGCGTCCCTCTCTGGTGTGCGAAGCAAAAACCTCGAATCCGGGGGTGAGGACCACCGAACGGACCAGACGGCCACTCTGGTAGGTGAACTGCATGGACACCGTGCGGATTTGCTTGCCAGAGCGGTTGAACTCCTGCAGGTCGTAGCGGGTCAGTAAGCCTTTGCTGTCATGGACGTATTGCATTTTGCGTTCCAGAAAGCCTTTTTGAGGATAATACTCCACCTGTGAGATGCGCCCATTTTTAAAGGTGTCGAGGTAAACCGCTCCATTTTTGAAGGTGCTGCTGTATTTGACCGTGCCTCCAGCAGAGGACAACAGTTTTCGGTTGCTCAGGCTGGACATTTCCACGCCAGAGGCATTGAATTTGAGGGTTTTGCAGGTGGGTCGGTCTGTGGTGCATTCGGTGACTTCTTTGACCTTGCCGTACAGGGGTTCGCCGTTGATGACCTGGGTGGCCCAGGTTTCGCGGCCCATAGTGGTGGAAGGGGTGGTGGTTGCCAGTGCGCTGAAAGCCAGCAGGGCAGCAGTGGTCGCCCATTTCTTCATGGGGACAGTGTATCAGGCGTGGATGAGCAGTCTTTTGAGACATCCACAAGATGTGCAGAGCAAAAAGGGCGACATGCTGTGACCTCCATCACCACACAAATCCTCCATGGTTGTTCAAAATTCTTTCTCTCAGAAAGGGTTTTCTTAATTGTTGCTTATCATTCAAATTTAATGAGATCATGTTTGTGTTCATGAAAATGCCATGCGGGACAATGTTCTTTCAACATGAGGACTTTTTTGCAGGTGGGCAAGACCTTCATGAATAAATGTGCATCTCACAACTTGTCCTGATAATGGGTCCATGCCGCTGTTAGAGATGCTGAAAGCCGCCGGACCTTTGCTTTGGATCCTCATCCTGCTGTCTGTTTTTGTGATTTATCAGATTGCCTACCGCATTCAGGTGCTCTCAAAGTTGGACCCCAATGTGAAACTGCTGCAAACCCAGGTGCATGCCGACCTGATGCAAAACAATCTGGCTGGAGCGGTGGAGCATGCTGCTGCTGCCCAGCAACCCAGTGGAAACGTCATGCGTGCGGGCTTGGAGCGCTATCCAGCAGGTCGGGATGCTTCTCTGGCCGCCATGCAAGACGCCACCATGCTGGAAGAAGACCGGGTGTATCAGGGCATCAACACCCTCGGGATGATCGCCCAGATTGCGCCCCTTTTGGGACTGCTCGGAACCGTGATCGGGATGGTGCGGTCCTTTCTGGTGTTCTCCCAGACCACTGCGCCCACCCCCACCCAGCTTTCGGTGGGCATCAGTGAAGCCCTCATCAACACCGCTGGCGGCTTGGTGGTCGCCATTGTGGCTTACGTCGGACGGCAAATCCTTCGCAACAAAGCCGATGGGGTGATGCTGCAGGTGGACCGCTCCAGAGAAGCCCTGAGCAGCTGGCTCGAAGAGTTCCGTTTGCGTCAGAAAGGGGTGCTCACAGGGGTGCCTCTGGGGATCTATGAACCCGAGCGCAAACCCATCAAACCGAAGGTGTCTCAGGCATGAGACGCAGGCGGCGTGAAGCAGACCCGGTGACTTTCGATTTTGCCCCGATGGTGGACATCGTGCTTTTGCTGGTGATTTTTTTCATGCTCACCAGCCAACTGATGAGTCAGGACCGCACGGTGCCGCTGGACCTGCCCACCGCTTCCAGCAGCGTACAGGACAGCACAAGGATTCCCACCATCAGTGTTCAGAGAAACGGTGAAATCTTTCTTGAGGGCAAAAAAGTCACCTTGCAACAACTGCAAGAGCAGGTGAAGACCGCTGTCAAAAGATCGGGAGGGGTGGTGGCTTTGCGTGCAGATGAACAGAGCAATTATGGGGTGGTGGTTTCCGTGATGGACGCCATCCGTCAGGTGGGCACCGTCAAGATCGCTCTGGCCACGGAGGAGAAGTAAAGTGACGGTTCGCCTGCCCGTATTGCTGCACGACACCGAACGCAGGCGTGCAGCCCTGATCACGGTGGCCTTGCACCTTGCAGCAGGTCTGGGCCTGTTGATGGTACAACTGCAAACGCAGGACACCCGAAAACCCATTTTGGAAGAGTCGGTGCTGCCTCCTCTGGAAATCATCAACCTGACGGTGCCCAAGAGCAGTCCAGTGCGTCCTGCTGTGACCCCTCCTGCAAAAAGCAACACGGGTCAAACCGGAACAGTGGGCAACACAGGAACCTCCAATCCTGCTGATGACGAAGAAGCCGTGGCTCCGCCCACCCCTGTGGGCAGTGCCACCGAACTTCCTGTGCCACAAACCGAAAGCCCCCTGCCTTCCACCTCTGGACGTCCAGAGGCTGCAAACCCCACCACAGGTGAGGCCAACGCTCCAGAGCGTCAGGACAGTGCGCTGGACAGCACCAGCAGTGTGGTGCGCCCCCAGACCGATGGGAATGTGGATGTGACCAACAACCGCAATGCACCCAACGGCTCTGAAACGGGTTCGGTCAATGCCCCTGTGCGCTCTGGCAACGAGGGTGCAGCCCCTTCTGCCTCCGGTGCGCCCATCCGCAGCACCACCTCTGGGAGTTCAGAAAGCACCACAGGGATTTCCCGCCCCAACACCCAGGCCGAAACCGAAGCCCTGAATGCGTGGTACAGGAACACGGAAAACCCCGAGACCGCCACGGGTTCCCCCAGAGCCACAGGTTCTGAAACCGAAACGGGCACCACAGGATCAAGGACCACCCCTGCGAATCCCACACAGGGAGGCACCACCTCGGGGCGCACTGAGACCTCCTCTACGGCTCAGGGCAGTGTGAACGCAGGCAGACCTGAGGCCTCTGAGAACACGCAGGGAACCACAGGCCAGAAACCTGCTGCGGGTTCAACTGCAGCACAGGGTCAAACGGGCAGCCGTCCAGAGGCATCCACCGCAACCGACGGGACAACCAGTGCGCCCAACAGCAGCCAGACCCCTGACAACAATGCCTCTGCTGGCACCACCACAGCACCCAAAACCGGCAGTGGTACACCCACCACAGGGACCACCACGGTCAAGCCCTCTGGCACCAACCAGAGCGAGGATGAAACCTCAACTCAGGCGGGCCGAAATCCATCTGCAAGCACCACCGACACCACCAGCACCACCAACATTCCTTTCACAGGTGGCGTGAGGGGCAATGCAGGCACGCAGACCACCACTGCTCCCACCATCGGGGTTCGGGGAAATCAGGGACAGACGGAGACCACGGGGCAAGCACCCAAGAATGGTTCCTCTGGAAACCCTGCCGAATCCACCGCTGCACCCGGCAGAACCACAGATTCAGAAGGTGAAACCACCACGCCGGCCACCACAGGTCCCAAAACCACAGGCAGCACCAGTGCCCCCTCTGGCACCACAGGCGGTCTGGAAACCACCCGCCCCAACACCCCGCAGGGCACCATCACCCCGAGCACCACGGCACGCCCTTCGGTGGCAGCCAATTCCCAGAGCAAACCCGTCACCTGTACGGCTTTGATTGATGCCCGAGGTCTGGGGCTGGAGCGCACCCCCACCAGTTTTGTGTTCGATGCCAGCATGAAGCAACTCTGGCCGGACAAGACCCTCGTGCAGGGGGTGTCCACCGATCTGGTGCAGGCTGGCTTGCAGCAGTACTTCACCTCCGAAGAAGAGGCCCGCAAAAATGGTGCTCTGGATGGCGAAGTCTACCGCTACAAAGCAGCAAAAGCCGTCGGGTATTACTCCAAAATCAAAGAAAACGTGGTCTTAAACGACGCAGATGTGGCGCGCTTCTTGCAAGTCAGCACCCGTTGCCGTCTGGTCTACCTCAAGTGAAAACCCCCATGTTCCAAAATGTTCCAAGGAGTCCCCATGCGTAAAGTTCTGATCCTCACCTCTTTTTCTCTGGCTTCTGCTGTGCTGGGCGCAACCGCTCTGGCCTGGACCCCCACCCTGGACGCTGCCACCGCCAAACGCATCATTGACAGCGCTTATGGCCGTGCAGATGAAGTCGCCACCTTCCAGACCCTTGATTTGACCGTCGCCGAAGGCAAATTCAAAGCAGGTGATGTGGTCAAGGCCATCGATGGAGGCCCCCAGTGTGTCAGCAACTGGCTGAAAGCCCCCACCGATTTCTCGAAAGGCAGTTACCCCAAAACCATCACCCTGACCGGTCAGGCCGATGATGTGTTTCTGGCCGCCACCGAAGCCCGCAACCAGTTCAAAAGTCCACCCAAACCCGAGGACCTGATCAAAGCCCAGACCCTTCCCAATGGTCAATTGCGGGTGTACCTGACCATGACGGGTCTGAAAGAAGAAAAGCTGCGCAACGCCTACACGGTGGCCATCCGCAACGCCAAAGGCGAACCCACCCTGCCTGCCAAGAAAATTCTGGTGACCGACTGGCAGAAAGCGGCCAACAACCTCTGGGAAGGCAGCATGCTGTACCAGTTTGATGTCAGCAAAGCCGGAGTGGACCCCAGAGGCAAACTGTCGATCCTGATTCGCAATGAATCCGAAGACAACTGTGCTTATGAAGTGACTGCCGACCTGTCACAATTTCTGTAAAGTCTGTCAAAATCGCACGTCCAACACAGCAACAAGGCGGAAGAAGTTTCGCCTTGTTGTTTTTTGCTCTGGTGAGCTTCTTTATTTTCTTCATGGTTTTTGAAAACTTTTTGAACTGTTGGGACAGAATGAAATTTTCTCCTGAGGGGGTTTTCCAGTTCTGCATCGTTTTCCCCCACAGCTTCAAAAGACAGGGTTCTGTTTGCGGTACAGCGTTCAGGGTGCATTTGATCAAAAAAAACCAACATCAAAATGCCATTTGAGAAGCTGTTTTGCTTTCAAGTCAAAACAAGTCGAAAAAATCACCTCCACATCCAACCAAAAAGGCACCAAATCTTTTATCATTTCTCTATCATTGAAATTCAATTGGGTTTTTTGAGTCCAAAGAATGTCACTTTCCTTACCGAACCGATCAGGAAGATCCCCGAGTCTGTGTTATGCCTTTGATTTCACCGGGAACTGTGGATCCCAAACCCCCTCTGGACCTTGTGTTGTTGCACCTCAAGCAGAGCACACGGGATGTACACCATCAACTGGAGGACCGTCTGGACCTCCTCAACCTCACTGAAATTCCAGAGTACCAGCGGGTTTTGACCTGTTTCGCGGAAGTTTACGTCAGGCTGGAGCCCCAGATGGAAGCCCGGCCTGAATGGAAACATCTGGACTGGAAGCCGGTTCCCAAGAGAAACTGGCTGGCACAGGACCTGAAGTTTTTTGGTTTGCAGATGCCAGAGGGGAAGCCAGACTTCCCTTTGCACAGTTGGCAGGAGGTCCTCGGAGCCACATACGTGGTGGAGGGGTCGATGCTGGGTGGGCAATTGATCGGTCGCCATTTGCAGACCCTCGGGATCACCCCGCAAACCGGAGGTCGGTTTTTCAGCGGTCACCAGGGCCAGACCGGAGAAATCTGGAAAAAGGTGCGGCAGTTTCTGCTGGACCAGACCACCGATGTGGAGCAGGTGGTGCAAGGGGCTCAGAAGACCTTCCAGGGTTTTCTGGACGCTCTGGACCGCACAGAGAAGCACAGGGAAGTCAAAGGAACACATGCCGCTTTTTGAAGACCTGAATTTGCTGCCCCCCGAACAGGCCATCGACCTGACCAACTGTGACCGCGAACCCATCCACATCCCCGGTTTGATTCAACCGCACGGGGTTCTTCTGGTGATGCAGGAGCCGGATTTCTGCATGGTTCAGGTGAGTGCCAATGTGGAAACGGTGCTCGGGTTGCCTCCAGAGCAACTGCTGGACCGCTGCATTGCGGATTTGCTGTCTGCAGATCAGGTGCAGGTGTTTCAGGAGGCCCTTTTGAGGGACGATCTGGACACCAACCCCCTGTTTGTGTTTCCGCTGCGCTTCAACCACGGGAAACTGTTTGATGCCGTGGCCCACCGGATGTCTGGCTGGGTGATTCTGGAACTTGAACCTGCCCCTCCGATGCTGGAATGGTCAGACCGCTACCGCCAGATGAGCAGCATCATGAACCGGGTGAACAGTGCCCCCACCCTGCAGCAAGCCTGTGAACGTCTGGCTTTCGAGGTGCGCAAACTCACCGATTACGACCGGGTGATGGTTTACCAGTTTGCACAGGACGGCACCGGACAGGTGATCGCCGAAGAATTCACCGAAGGGATGGAGCCTTTTCTTGGTTTGCGTTACCCCGCTTCTGACATCCCGAAGCAGGCCAGAGCCTTGTACGTGCTGAACCACATCCGGGTGATTGGCAGTGCAGATTACACCCCGGTTCCAATGGTGTCTTATCAGGGTCAGGGACCGGACCCTCTGGACATGAGTTACTGCTTTTTGCGCAGTGTGTCCCCGATCCACCTGGAGTACCTGCGCAACATGGGCGTGGGGGCGTCCATGTCGGTGTCGATCCTCAAGGATGGAGAACTCTGGGGTTTGATTGCCTGCCACCACAACACCCCCAAAATCCTCAGTTACAGCCTGCGGGCGATGTGTGAATTTCTGGGACAGATGCTCAGTTTGCAGCTTTCCAGCAAAGCCGACCGGGAAGACAGCCAGTACCAGAGCCACATTCAGGCCAGCGTCAACCGGATTCTGGAGCATCTGGGCAGCACCAAACAGGTGGAAAACGCCTTTCATGACCTCTCGCAGGAGCTGTATGCCCTGCTGGATTGTGGCGGTCTGGTGGTGGTCTCCAAAGAGAAAACCACCACCCTCGGGCAGGTGCCTGCTCCAGAGGCCATGGAAAAACTTGTGCCGTGGATTGTGGAGCAGGGCAGGGTGCATGCCACCGACCACCTGACCCGCGATCTGCCCGATCTGGATTTGAACGGCTGTGCTGGCGTGATGTCTCTGGTGCTTTCCCGCACCGAACCGGAAGCGATCCTCTGGTTCCGTCCAGAGGTGGTCCGTCAGGTCACCTGGGGAGGCAACCCCGAAAAGCTCATTTCACAGGACGGTGATCGCATCGGACCCCGCAAATCCTTTCAGGCGTGGCGTCAGACGGTGCAGGGCCAGAGCGAACCGTGGATGGAAAACGAAGTCACCGCTGTGAAAGACCTCCTCAGGTCCTCTCTGGATGTGGTTTTGCGCCGCACCGAGGAACTGGAGCAGATGAACCGCCGTCTGGAAAAATCCAACTCCGAACTGGACGCTTTTGCTTACGTGGCTTCCCATGACCTCAAAGAGCCCCTGCGTGGCCTGCACCATTACGCTATCATGCTTTCTGAAGACCACATGGAGCACCTGCAGGACGAGGCGAAGCAGAAACTGAACACCATGGTGCGCCTCACCCGCCGTCTGGAAAGCCTGATCGATTCGCTCTTGAGTTATTCACGTGTGGGACGTGTGGAATATGCCGTCAGGGATGTGGATGTGCAGGATGTGGTGATGGACACTTTGGATCTGTTGCATCCGGCTCTGGAACAGCGCAATGCCAAAGTGAAAGTGCATGGCCCGTTGCCCACCCTTTCTGCCGATGCCATCCGTCTGGGCGAGGTGTTCAACAACCTGATCACCAACGGGGTCAAGTACAACCAGAGCCCTGAGCCCACCATCGAAATTGGCGTTCTGAACACCAGTCCCATCACCTTTTATGTGAAAGACAACGGCATCGGCATTCCCGAGCAGCATCAGGAGACCATTTTCCGGTTCTTCAAGCGGCTGCACACCCAGCAGGAATACGGCGGAGGCAGTGGGGCAGGGCTCAGCATTGCCCAGAAGATCATCGAGCGGCACGGAGGAAAACTCTGGCTGGAATCCAGAGAAGGGCAGGGCAGCACGTTCTTTTTCACCCTCGCCCCACAGGGGTGAAGTGTGCAGGTGCGTCAAATTTTGGCAGTGGAAGACAGCGATCAGGACTTCGAAGTGTTTTGCTGGGCCTTAAAACGCTCGGGTTGGACCAATCCGGTGTCCCGGATCAGCACGGGGGATGCGGTGTTGCCGTACTTGCAGCAAAACCTCTCTGAACGCTGGCCTTTTGTGATGGTGCTGGACCTCAATTTGCCGGGCATGGGAGGTCTGGAATTGCTCAGAACCCTCAAGGGCCAGCCCGAGTGGCGCAGCATTCCGGTGATTGTGCTGTCCACCTCGGACCGGCCTTCGGAAGTCAAAGCATGTTATGCGCTGGGTGCCAACAGCTTCCTCAAAAAGACGCTGGACACCCACAGGTTCGTGCAGGATTTGCAGGTGACCATGGCGTACTGGCTCAACACGGTGGTGCTTCCAGAGCAGGTGCAGCCATGGCAGGACTGAAACTGCTGGTTGTAGACGACAGTCCCACAGACACCGAAATCCTGCTCAGCCACCTGAAAAAACTGCCAGACCTGACCTCCAGTGTGGTGCAGGCGACCAGAGGTGCAGACGGTTTGCGCAGTGTGCGCGTCACCCGACCCGATCTGGTGTTGCTGGACATGCACCTGCCTGACATGACTGGAATTGAGTTTCTGGAACTGCTCAGGCAAGAGACCCACCCTCCAGCAGTGGTGGTCTTGACGGGCAGTTCAGACGAGCACACTGCCGTGCAAGCCATGAAAACCGGGGCTCTGGATTACCTCAGCAAAAACGCCCTGAGCACCCCTCTGCTGGAACGGACCCTCAAAAACGTGTGGGAGCGTTACCAGTTGGAACTTGAACTGGTCAAAACCCGTGTGCAACTCACCACCATGATTCAGGAGGCGGGGGTGGGCATGGCCCTCCTTGACCTCCATTTGAACCTCTTGCATGCCAATTCGGCTTTGCTGGGTTTTGCGGGTCTGGAAGGTCAGGAGGTGCAGGGAAAAGCCCTTTCTGAACTGGACAGCCCACTGCTGGGTCAGCTGGAGTGGATGTGCCAGAGGGTGCTTTACTCTGGAAAAACCTTTCGGGATCAGGAGGTTTCCACCGACAGCCAGCAGGAAGTACGTTACTGGCAGTGCAGCGTTTATCCTGTGCTGGGCCGTGCCGGGAAAGTGCAGTGGGTGGGCATCACCGCAACCGACATCACCCGCAGCAAGCAAACCGCTTTGCTGTTGCAGCAAAATCAGGACCGTCTGGACCTCACCCTGGAAGCCACGCAGGTTGGCACATGGCAATGGGACAGCCAGACCCGGCGGCTTTCCACGCTGGGGCAGACCCGCAGCATCCTCGGGCTCTCTGGCACTGCGGAAGCGCCCAACGTGGAAGAGGTGCTCAGGCAAATTTATGCACAGGATCTGGAACATGCCCGCACCACCCTCAAAGAAGCCGTTCGCACAGGCAGCAATTTCGGGTTGGAGATGCGTTTGCAGCATGGAGATGAAACCATCCGGTGGGTCATGAGCCGCGGTCGGGTGGACCACACCGAAGACCGCACCCGGATCTCTGGAACCCTCATCGACATCACCGACCTGAAAGAGGCCGAGTTGGCCCTGCGGGAAATCTCCCAGACCCAGCAGCGCTTTGTGAACGACGCTGCCCATGAACTGCGTGCCCCACTGACCGCCATTCAGGGCAATCTGGACCTCATCCACCGCTACTCCAACATGCCCGAGGAGGACCGTCAGGAAGCCCTTGCCGATGTCGCCAAAGAAGCCACCCGTTTAAGCCGTCTGGTGCAGGACATGCTGGCTCTGGCCAAAGGGGATGCTGGAACCCAACTGCGGATGGAGCCCACTGCTCTGGCAGAGGTGCTGGAGGATGCACTCAGTGCAGTGTCTTTCCAGCTCAGGCCCCATCAGGTGTCGGTGAAAACCTGTGACGCTCGGGTGATGGGGGACCCGGACCGCCTCAAACAGGTGATGGTGATTCTGCTGGAGAACGCCGCCAAATACACCCCCGATGGAGGCCATTTGCAGGTGGGCATGCTGCAAAAAGGGCAGGAGGTGTGCTTCTGGGTCAAGGACTCGGGCATGGGGATTGCAGAAGCAGACCAGCCCAGGGTCTTTGAGCGCTTTTACCGGGGCCAACTGTCCAGAGAGGCCGACCCGGGGGGAACCGGATTGGGACTTCCCATCGCCAAATGGATCGTGGAAGCCCATCAGGGAAGCATCCAACTGCAAAGCCAACTCGGGCAGGGAACCTGTGTGGTGGTCCATCTGCCTGCTTTGAATGGGGAATGATTCAGGGAAGGCAGCAGGGCAAATCGAGGTTGTGGCACACGGTTGCACACTGCCGGACCAGTTCACGTGCCACCATCAGGCTGTCGGTGTTGAAGGCCATGTTGCTGATGAAATTGTCCAGATTGAGGTGCCCGTACACCCGACCTTGATGGGTGATCGGGGCATTGAGGGTGCACTGGATTTCCCCGAGCCTCCCGGACTGGTGGTACACCTCCACATGATCGGGTGTAGAATGCGCTGCTGTGAAAACCGAGGTGGTGCGAATGGTGGACATTTCCCGCAAGATCCTGGGAATCCCGTTGATCCAGTGGCTTTCGGTGCTGCCATACCACCGCAGTTGGGCCTGCGGGGATTGCCTGAGGCCCAGAAGTTCATCTCCGAAGCCCTGTTGGGCAATTTTGACGAATGCGGTGCCATCCCAGAGGTCAAGGCTCCCTGCCTGAGCACTCGGGACCATTTGCACGGCAAAGTTGAGCATCAGTTTCCAGTAGTCCACCGTGGGGGCTTCTCTGGACAGCAGCACGTCCAGCGTGGCCCCCATGCCCCGGATCACGGCCTGACGGTTGATGGAACCGACCAGATTCTGGACATCCTGCTGGGTTTTGGAGCGTTTGTGCTCGTACATGCGTTCATCGGCCAAGCGCATGAGCGTGCGGGCATCCCCTGAAGATTCCTGCGGATGAAAGGCCACCCCAGCACTGATGTCTCCTGTTGCAAAAGGCCCTTGCTGCAACTGATCGCGGATGTTTTTCATCTGCTGGTACACCACATGCACCTGTGCTGCCACCAGACCCTGCAGGATCACGGCAAATTCATCCCCACCAATCCGAAAAGCCCGGTCGAGTGGGCGCAACTGGCCTTGCAGTTGACGGGCCACAAAATTCAGAAAAGCATCTCCCTGCACGTGACCATGCTGGTCGTTGATGCGCTTCAGGCCGTCCAGATCCAGAATCACCAGGGCCAGAGGTTCAGGGCTCTGGGTGCAGTTCTTGAGGGTTTCCTCAAAGGCCCTGCGGTTTTCCAGTCCGGTCAGGGCGTCGGTGTAGGCTGCCCGATGCAGGTCCTGAAGGGTGCTTCTCTGGTCCATGCACAGTCCAAACAGTTCCGTTTGTGGGATGGCCGAAACACTGGCTTCCAGAGAAAGCAGCCTTTTTTCTGCATGTTCAAAATGCACCACAGAGGGGTGGGTCTGTTCATCCCAATGCACATTGACAGGTTCAACGTCGCCCAGTTGCTGTTTGAGGCGCTCGCTTCTCCAGATCAATTGGTGTTGTGCATTGAAAATACCATCCATTGACATGCCTTTCCCCCAACCCACATGGCTTTTGTGCTGATTTTATTCTAAACGTTTGTTTTGTGACTGTTCTTCAGAAATCAGCGCAAAAGGCCTGCTTTCTTGCAAAGTCAGGCCCTGATGTGTGAAAGCGCTTCATTGATGGGCTTTACAAAGGCAAAGTCAGTCTGAAACATGTGCCCTGAGCAGGTGTGCTCTCCACCTGAATGGTGCCTCCATGGGCTTGCACGATGGACTTGCAAATCGCCAGACCCAGACCGCTGTTGTGACCGCTTCTGGATTCATCGGCCCGGTAGAAGCGTTCAAAAACCATGGGCAGTTTCTCTGGGGCAATCCCGGATCCTGTGTCTTGCACCTCCAGCAGCACCGCATTGGGCAGGGTTTTGGCAGAAAGCACAATCCTGCCTCCCTCTGGGGTGTACTTCAGGGCATTTCCAATCAGGTTTTTCAGCACCTGCAACATGCGTGTGGGGTCCATGGGAACATCTGGAAGGTCCTCGGTGCTCTGGATCTGGATGTTGACCCCGGCACCCTCAGAAAGGTGCAGAAAAGAATTGCGGGCCTCCTCCAGCAACTCCAGAGGGGAGAGCGGAATTTTCTGCAGTTGCAATTCCCCAGCATCGGCCAGAGAGAGGGTGCGCAAATCCGCCACCAATTCAGACAGGTGAACAGCCTCCTGATGGAGGGTTTTCATGCGCTCTGGGGTGGGTTTGAGGGTGCCTTCTTGCATGGCTTCCAGATATCCCCTCAGGACGGTCAGTGGGGTTTGCAGGTCATGTGCGATGTCTGCAGTCATCTGTTTGCGAAGTTGCTGTGAACGGCTGACCGCCTGACCCATTTCGGAAAAGGCCACCAACACATCCCCCAATTCATCTTTGGGGTTTTGCAAATTCAGGGTGGGGGCCTCTCCAGAGCGCATCTGTTGAATGGCCACCGACAGTTGCTGCAAGGGTTTCAGCAGCAACCGTGAAAGCAAGCCTCCAAGCAAAACCGATCCCACCACCGTGGCCAGCATGGCGTACAGGATGGCGGTGAACACCTGCTCCAGCATTTCGCGGTCTCTGGGATTGAAGCCGTCCAGACGCTGGTTGGCGACCAGTTTTCCGACCACCACCCCATTCACCTTCACATCGGTTCCTTTGTTCAGCATCCCCTCTGGGATCTGGTCTCCGGTTCTGAAGGGACCGTTCCCAGAAAGCACCGTTCCAGAGGGACTGGTCAGGATCAATCCCGGTCCCTGACCGGGACCGCCACGGGGCACCCGCAAACCCGAGAAGGTGCCATACTCTTTGTAATAATCTTCTGCCAGACTGGTGTAGATGCGGACGGCCTGCTGGTCCTGAATTTTGTCGAACTGCTGCCCGGTCACGTAACGGGCAAACACCCCCACGCTCAGGACACTCAGCACGCTCACCAGCACGAAAGCCCCCATCACCTTCCAGACCAGAGAAACGCGCACTCAGCCCTCCTCTGGATTGAAGCGGTAACCCACCCCGAACACCGTCACCACATGACGGGGTTGACTGGGGTCCTGCTCGATTTTGCTGCGCAGGTTGCGCACATGCACATCAATGGTGCGTTCCGAAGCAAAGCCCTCCTCGTCCTGCAAGCGTTCCAGCAACTCCGAACGTTTGAACACCCGAGAAGGGGACTCCATGAACACCGCCAGCAAATCAAACTCCGAGCGGGTCAAATCCACAGGTTTGCCGTCTGCGCGCACCACACGGGCTTCACGGTCCAGCCAGAGGCGTCCGGTCTGGAACACCTGCTTGCTCTGGACAGGTTCACCCCGGCGCAGCACGGCACGGATGCGGGCCAGCACCTCGGCCATTGAGAAGGGCTTGGTCACATAATCGTCTGCACCGAGTTCCAGACCCAGCACCTTGTCGATTTCCATCACTTTGGCGGTCAGAAAAATGATCGGGACGTTGGAGGTTTTGCGGAAGCTTTTCAGAAACTCCAGACCGTCCATCTCTGGCATCATGATGTCCAGCAAAATCAGGTCTGGTGGATGGTGACGGGCAGTGAACAGCCCTTCTTTTCCGTTGTTGGCGCACATCACCCGGTACCCCTGCTCGGTGAGGTATTCCCTCAGCAAGTCCCGCACGCCTGCATTGTCTTCGACCACCAGAATGGTTTTCATTTTGATTATGTTATCCCTTTGTGTTTCCTGTTGACCTGTGTTGTCCCCCTGTTTGGGGCAGGGGGACAACGGAGAGGAAGAAGATGAAGCGAGGTTTTATCTGTTGGCAGGCACTTTGCTCAGGTCGATGATGTTCTTGTGCCCATCGTGATCCACCACCACGAACTTGGCGGTTTTGGCGGCAGCGTCCACCTTGGTCTGGTCTTTCAGTCCGGTGCTGTCAAAAGTGGCGGTGACTTTGCCACCCTGCAGGGGATCGGCATCATAGAACGTCACCTGATCGGCATTCTGGAAGCCTCTGGGACCACCCATCATTCCACCCCGAGGACCATCCCCCTGAGGGCCTTTCATGCCACCTTTGCCGGCGCCTTGCTGCATGCCACCCATGCCACCCTGAGGACCACCCATTCCACGTCCTTCTCTGGGCCCTTGACCGTCCTGAGGGGCTTTGGCAGGATCAGGCAGGTTGCTGAGGTCCAGCACCCGAGCACCCCGATCGTCCTTGACCACCACGAATTTGGCGTTGCTGGGGGCTTTCGCAAAAGGGTTGGTGGCACTGCCCCGCTCAAACTGCACGGTTTCGGTTTTGATGGCTTTGCCGCCCTTCAGGGGATCGGCATCGTAGTAGGTGACTTCTGCGGTGCGTGTGGCTTGCTGGTCAGGCTTCTGGGTTTGTTTTTGTTGTTGGGTCTGGCTCTGGGCGGTTTTGTTGCCGTTGGTGGCAGCCAGAGAAACCGAGGTGGAGGTGGCGAGGAGGAGCAGGGAAGCGGTCAGGATGTTTTTGGCGTTGATTTTCATGGTTCGTTTTCCTTTCTTTGGTGTCTGTCGATCACCTTGATCAGGAGTATGAACCAGAGGTTTTAAGCGGATTTGTTGAGGTTGTTAAGAAGTTGTGAATGCGCTTTTGCAAGGTTTCAGGTCAGGCAGGATCAATCTGCACTTTGAACTCGAAAGCCTTGCCCTGATGATTCAGGCGATAAGCAAAGCTTTGCCACGGCTCTGCGGTGTTTTGCTGAATCCCCACCAGAAAATACAACTTCACATCATTGAAATTGGCGGTGTTTCTGGAATTTGGTGCACGTCCAGCTTTGACACTGAGAAGACGCATGTCGGTTTGCGTCCCACCTTTGCGTTCCAGTTGAAACAACAGCATGTACTCGCCCACCCGAGCGGTGCTGCTCTTGGCCTGCTGGGTGCATTCCAGATACTTCAGCCATGCCGCTCTGGAATCGCAGGTGCCGATGGTGGCGTTCTCGAAGTCCAGTTGCACTTTGCGGGCCAGATTGTCATCGAACACCTCGGGCTCGATGGGCAGGTAAAAATATTGGAGGCTTCCCGGTTTGTAACGGATGGGGATGGTGGCGGTCTGCTGAAAACCCGAGATGGCAGGGGCCTCTCTGGATGCATCTTGGGCTTCTTGAGGGTTGCAACCCAAAAGGCCCAGTGTGAGAACCGTCCACAGGAAAATGTGTTTCATGTCGTTGCCTGCCACCTTTGTCACGAAAATGTAATCTCAGTTTAAGGAGTTTGTGATTTTTCCTTGCTGGACTTGTGTAAACGAATTTCGGAGCTGGGAAGGGTGCAACAAAAAACAGCACTTTGCAGTGCTGTTCAAAGGTGGAGGTTTTCAGCTGCTGGGCTTGGTGATTTTCAGCTTGAAATCAAAGAAATTCTTCTGGTATTTCAGGCGGTAATCGTAGGTTTGCTCGGGTTGGGTGTTGTTTTGCTGAACCCCAACGAGGAAATAGAGCTGAGGTTTGTCAAAGGATGTGGATTCAAACACAGTGGGTTTTCCTTCAACAGGATAGAGCTTTCGACCTTTTGCTGCTTGTACGCTTAAAATTCTGATCTGGGTTTCTTTGCCACCACGGTTTTCAATCTGGAAGAGGTGTTGATATTCACCAAATTTCTCTGAACTGAAGTTCATGTCCTGAACGCAAAGAAAATAATCCACCCTTCTTTGGTCTGGTTTGGATTTGCATTTTTCTTCTGCAATGGCATCCAAATCTTTTTTGATCGTCATGGCCAGACCAGCATCAAGAACCAGAGGATCAATGGGCACAGACAAGTAGGTCAAACTGTTGACCTGATGGACCACGGGAACTTCAGATCGAAGTTGCAGAGGCCAGGTTTCTTTGGCTTCCTTCGCTGCATTTTGGGTTTCCGTGGGTGCACAGCCCACCATTCCAGCCACAACCAAAACGGATAAAAACGCAATTCTTTTCATGAGTCCTCCAGAGACAGCCCATTCATGGCATGTCAAACAATATATCAGCCCAACAAAGCCAAAAACCAGCCTGCTGCGTTGATCAATGAAAAGAGAAGATTCCTTTGAATCCTCTCTTTTCAAAAACCCCTCCAGAGAGACAACCTCTTGTTCTTCCGTCAAATGCTTTCATAACAGACTGGTTTTGCTTCAAAAAATCAATTTCTGCTCTGGTTTCCTCAGTTGTCTTCCCAGTTTCTGGCCCGGTCCACGGCTTTCTTCCAGCCAGAGAGCAACCTGTTGCGGGTCTCTGGGTCCATCTGGGGCTCGAAGCGCTCATCCACCTGCCACTGTTTGGAGATGTCTTTCAGGTCTGGCCAGTAACCGACTGCCAGACCCGCCAGATAAGCGGCTCCCAGAGCGGTGGTTTCGGTGACTTTTGGGCGCACCACAGGAACACCCAGAATGTCGGCCTGAAACTGCATCATCAGGTTGTTGCGGGATGCTCCACCATCCACCCTGAGTTCTTTCAGTTCGATGCCTGAGTCTTCCTGCATGGCGTGCAGCACATCGGCGGTCTGGAAACAGATGCTTTCCAGAGCAGCTCTGGCGATGTGGGCACGGGTGGTGCCACGGGTCATGCCAAACAGGCTGCCTCTGGCGTAAGGGTCCCAGTAGGGGGCACCCAGACCCACAAATGCAGGCACCAGATACACCCCATCGGTGCTGTCCACCGCTCCAGCGAGGCTCTCCACCTCACTGCTTTCACGGATGATCCCCAGACCATCGCGCAACCACTGCACGATTGCCCCAGCCATGAACACACTGCCCTCCAGAGCGTAAGTGAGGGTGCCGTTGCGCTCCCAGCCGACGGTGGTCAGCAGGTTGTTTTTGCTGGGAATGGCGGTTTCTCCGGTGTTCAGCAGCATGAAACAGCCTGTGCCGTAAGTGTTTTTGGCCATCCCAACTTCATGGCAAGCCTGTCCGAAGGTGGCGGCCTGCTGGTCTCCTGCCATCCCTGCAATGGCAATTTCGCCGCCAAACAAATGGGGCAGGGTGTGACCATACACTTCACTGCTGGATTTCACCTCTGGCAGCAAAGAACGGGGGATGTTCAAAATGGCCAGCAGTTCATCGTCCCAGTCTCTGGTGTGGATGTTGTACAGCAGGGTTCTGGAGGCGTTGCTCGGATCGGTGACATGCACTTTCCCTCCGGTCAGTTTCCAGACCAACCATGTGTCGATGGTGCCGAAAGCCAGTTCACCCTGTTCGGCTTTCTCTCTGGCCCCTTCCACGTGGTCCAGCATCCATTCCAGTTTGGTCCCAGAGAAGTACGCATCGAGCACCAGTCCGGTTTTTTGCTGGAAAATCTCGGTTTTGCCTTGCTGGCGCAACTCATCACAACGGGATGCGGTTCTGCGGTCCTGCCACACGATGGCATGCATGATGGGTTGCCCGGTCTTGCGGTCCCAGACCACCGTGGTTTCCCTCTGGTTGGTGATCCCGATGGCTGCAATGTCCTGCCCCGAGATTCCAGCGTGGGCGAGCACCTCACTGGTCACCCCCACCTGGGTGCTGTAGATGTCCAGAGCGTCGTGTTCCACCAGTCCAGGACGGGGAAAAATCTGTTGAAATTCTTTCTGGGCGGTTCCGCGCACGGTGCCTTCGTGGTCAAACAGGATGGCACGGCAGGAAGTGGTGCCCTGATCCAGAGCAAGAATGTATTTCATGTGGGCTCCTTCCCCTCTCAGGGATGCGGGATGGGTGGTTCTGACGTTGCTTCATCCTGAAGGTACTGCGTTTCTGAACCGTTCGTCAATCCGGGTGAACATGTGTTCAGGATCCCCCGTTCCTCGCGTTGCTTGCAAACGACCCATTCAGGAAGGGGTATAGATCCCCCCGTTGCGCACGTCGTTTGCAAGCGACCCCGTAAGGAAGGGATCAAAGCTCACGCCAAAGCAAAAAGTCCCCCTTCACAAAGGGGGACCGCTTCGAGCCTGCGAGAAGCAGGGGGGTGCAGGGGGATCACCCCAGCAGTTTCGCCACCAGTGCATTGACCAGTTGCGGGTTGCCCTGCCCTCTGGTTTCACGCATGACCTGACCCACAAAGAAACCCATCAGGCCTTTCTTGCCCGAGCGGTAAGCCTCGACTTTGTCCGGGTTCTGGTCCATCACCTGACGGATCACGGTTTCCAGAGCGCCGGTGTCGCTGACCTGCTTGAGGCCTTTTTCCTCAACGATGCTGTTGGGGTCTTTGCCCGTCTCAAGGGCTTCTGCAAGCACGTCTTTGGCGATGCGGTTGGAGATTTCCCCCGCTTTGATTTTCTCGATCAAAGCAGAGAGCTGTGCCACAGTAACGGTGTTTTTGCCTTCACGGATTGGGCCAGAGAGGTCGGTGATCACCCAGCTTGCCAGAGCGGCCAGTTGATCGGACCCTTCGAGGTAAGCAGCCAGTTTCTCGTCGCGGGTCAGGGTCAGGGCCTCAGAATCATTCAGGCCTCTGGCTTTGTAAGAGGCGACTTTCTCTTGCTCATCGGCAGAGAGCACCACTTCATTTTTCACCTGAGGCTTGCTTTCGGCTTTGGGCTTTCTGCCTTCTGCCTTCTGCCCTTTGCCCTCTGCTTTCTTCTCAGCAAAGGAATCCTTCAGGGTCACAATGCGGTTGAACACCAGTCCATCCGGTTTGCTCTCCTCGGGGTCCTGCCAGTAGTAACCCACCCGCTCGAACTGGTAACGGGTGTCGGTGCTGTCGCCAAGCACACTGGGTTCCACAAAGCCTTGAAAGACCTTCAGGGAATCGGGGTTCAGGTAATCGGTGAAGTCACCCTCCTCGGCATCCGGGTTGGCCACCGTGAACAGGCGGTCATAGGCACGGAATTCGGCAGGCAGGGCTTTTTCTGCACTGACCCAGTGGATCACACCTTTGACCCCTTTGGGGCCAGCGTGGCTTTCTGAATCGTAACTGCACAACAGTTCGATGATGTTGCCGTCATCGTCTTTGATGATCGCCTCACAGGTGATGTTGTAGGCGTAGCGCAGACGGGCTTTGCCGCCCAGAGTCAGGCGTTGGAAGCCGGGGGTGGCCTCTTCCATGAAATCGTCTTGATCAATGTAAATTTCACGGGTGAAGGGCAATTTGCGGCTGCCTTCGTTGGGCACGTCGTGTGGCCAGTAAGGGGCGTCCAGTTCTTCCAGATGGCCCTCTGGCAGGTTGTCGATGACCACCTTCAGGGGTTTCAGGACCGCCATCACCCTTGGAGAAATGAAGTTCAGGTCATCGCGGATGGCAGCGTCCAGGGTGCTCAGGTCCACGCGGGAGTTGGTTTTGGACACCCCCACCCGTTTGATGAATTCTCGGATGGCCTCTGGGCGCACCCCTCTGCGACGAATGCCCGAGATGGTGGGCATGCGGGGGTCGTTCCAACCGCTGATCACGGGGGCCTCGAAAGGCTTGTTCCAGCCGTCCAGATAACGCCTTTCGGCCATGATGATCAGTTTGCGCTTGGACAGCACGGTGTTGTCCAGCACCAGACGGGCATTCTCGTACTGGTGGGGACGGGGGTTCTCTGGGAAGCCACACTTGCCTTTCAGGCTTTCCAGCAACCAGTCGTAAATGGCCCGGTTGTTTTCAAATTCGAGGGTGCAAATCGAGTGGCTGATCCCCTCGATGAAGTCTTCCAGAGGGTGCGCAAAGTCGTAGAGGGGGTAAATGTGCCACCCTTCCCCCACATGGTAGTGCGAGGAGTGCAGAATGCGGTACAGCACCGGGTCGCGCAACTTCATGTTGGGATGCGACAGATCGATTTTGCCGCGCAAAACGTGGGCACCTTCTGGGAATTCACCGGCGCGCATGCGGGCCAGCAAATCGAGGTTCTCTTCCACACTGCGGTCCCGGTAAGGGCTCGGGGTTCCGGGTTGCTCCAAGGTTCCACGCAGCACGCGCATTTCTTCATCCGAAACGGAGTCCACATACGCATTGCCGTCTTTGATGAGTTGCACTGCACATTCGTAGTACTTCTCGAAGTAATCGGAGGCAAACAGCACCTGAGCAGGCTTGAACCCGAGCCATTCCACATCCTTGCGGATGGAATTCACGTACTCGTAGTTTTCCTTCTCGGGGTTGGTGTCGTCGAAACGCAAGTTGCACTCGCCCTGGTAATCCAGAGCAATCCCGAAGTTCAGGCAGATGGCCTTGGCGTGCCCGATGTGCAGGTAGCCGTTGGGCTCGGGGGGAAAGCGGGTCACCACCTTGTTGTAACGTCCTTTTTCGAGGTCGCTGTCAATGATTTCGGTGATGAAATTGGGACTGACGTGTCTGGCGTCTGAGGTGCTCATTGTGCGTTACAGCATAGCATTGTCGGACCAGAGAACAAAAAGCCAAATGTGCTACTGGTGGGTGAGGTTGCTGTTGGCAATCCGCTCTGGAACACTCCACGACTGCAACCCATTTGTTTCGCAGGTCATCTCTGGATGCTGTGCTGGCGGTGCAGCATTCTGTTTATTCCTTGTGCAGACCCAGCAAAGCCTGCACCACCTGAGGGTCAAAATGGCTGCCAGAGAGCCTCTGGATTTCCTGCAAGGCTTCTTCCATGCTCCAGGCTTTCTTGTAGGGCCTCTGGCTGGTCAAAGCGTCCAGCACGTCCACCACTGCCACAATGCGTCCTTCAATCGGGATCTCTTCGCCTTTCAATCCCTGCGGATACCCTCCTCCATCCCAGCGTTCATGGTGGGTCAGGGCAATCACTTCAGCCATGCGGATCAGGTCAGAGCGGGCATCGGAAAGCATTTTTGCTCCTGCCAGAGTGTGCGCCTTCATGGTCAGGTATTCTTCATCGGTGAGTTTGCCGGGCTTGTGCAAAATGGTGTCCGAGATGGCGATTTTGCCCACATCGTGCAGCCTTGCAGCCAATCTGAGCACCCGGATTTGGTCTTCGGGCATGTTCAGGATGCGGGCCACTTCGGCAGCACGTTCACCGACACGGACGGTGTGTTCTCCGGTGTCGGTGTCGCGGAATTCAGCGGCAACAGCGAGGCGTTCGAGCATTTCGAGGTAAGCAGACTCCAGTTCTGCAGTGCGTTCCTGCACCAGTTGCTCCAGTTCTTCACTGCGGATGCGTTCCAGTTCCGCCTCGTGCTGGCTTTGCTCCAGTTTCCTCTGGAAGGACATCATTTCCAGCTGACGGGTGTTGGCTTCGGTGCGCACCTCACGGTCCAACTGGTGCAGGCGTTCGTGATGCTGCAAGGCCAGATGGTATTCACCGCGCAGTTTGTGCAATTCCACGAGATGTTTCAGCACCAGCAAAATGTTGTCTTGATGGTGAAGGGTTTCAAACATGTGAAGGGCTTGCATGTAAAGGGCATGTGCTTGTTCAAGGTGCCCTTCTTCTTGCAACAACTTGCCCTTGAACATCAAAAAATGGGCCATGGGCTCTGGAAATTCTTCAGCATCCAGCAAAGGTTCGGCGGCTTCAAGCACCTGTCGGGCAGCCTTCAATTGACCATAAAGCAGGTGGATTTCAATGCGGTACTGCTCCAGAATCAGTTGCATGTGTCGGATCTGGAGGTGTTCAAGAAGTTGGCGTGCCTCGTACACCCAGTCGGGCATCTGGGTGGCATGCGAGTCGATGCCATGCTTGGCTTCATCCAGATAGACCGAGATTTTGTTCAACAAGAACCTGCAAAGGTCCACAGGGACATCCAGTTGTCGGGCCAGGTTTTCTGCTTCAGTGAGCACATTCAGTGCATCACTGTACTTGCCTTGTTGTTGCAACAGCAAAGCAATGTTGCTGAGGGTTCTGGCTTGCATCAAACCGTTGCCTGACTGGCGTGAAAGGCTCAAGGACGACTGGTAATGGGGAAAAGCTGCTTGCAAGTCTCCCAGAATTTGATAAGAAGCACCCAGCAAATTGTGATTTCGTGTGGCTTCATCAATCAGGTCAATGTCTTCCAGCAAGGCGTTTGCTTGCAGCAAGACATGCAAGGCATCAAAGGTCTGTCCGGTCAGAAACAGCAAATGTCCATGATGGTTCAAGGCCATCACCTGTTGCTGGGTGTTCAGCTGCTCTGAAAAAGCCACCAGAGTTTTGGCTTGCTCCAGCATGTTGCCACTGACACCACCGGACAGGGCTTGTTTGGCCTCTTGTAAAGTTTGATGGAACCAGTCTTCTGGGCTCTGGCCATGTGTGCTGACAAACGAAGCGGTGTGTTGATCCCCCTGCATGCTTCCATTGTGACAGTTGAAACGAAAAAAAGCCCTCTGTGATCACAGAGGGCCAGACAGGACAAACTCAAGCGGGGATCAGGGCAACAAACGGCCTGCGATTTGACCAGACAGGACCGTGCAAGCTTGTGAAATGTTCACTTGTTGGTCCAAAGGGGTGGTCAAAGGTGCTTTGTCCCAGGCGTTCACGCAGAAAACATAAGAGGCCTGAGGATTGTAATCGGTGATGGACAGTGTGAGCGGAGACAAACCCGTTTTTTGGTCAATGGGGATGCTGGTTTGCGGATTCCAATTCTGATCGAAAAGGAAGACTTCGGCTTGTTGTCCATTGGGATCTGCAAGTTTGGGTGCAAGCCAGCTGATGTTGAAGGCATTTGCCAGATCGCTTGGGGTTGCACTGATTCGTGCGGGTCGGGACAGCAGGGCATTGGCGTCCAGCGTAAATTCGCCTTTGTGGACAAGGATTCCATCATCAAATTCATACTTGTAGGTGCCAGAGACCGGGGCCAGAGGAACGGTCAGCAGGGAAACCTTGCTGGAAGGTGTGTACTCGAGTTGGTAAGGCACCCCATCGTGCCAGTTGCTTGGACCATCAATGGTGATGACTGGGTTGGGGGTGGGAAGCCCCTGAACCTGAGGTGCGGTGTACTGGACCCGGAACAGGGTGTTGGAGACAGGAGCGAGTTGCCCATTGGTGGGAGAGGAAGGGGCTTCCACAATTTCAGCGGTGCCAGCAGAGAACCCGAACGTGGATTTGAAGCGCCCGATGGTGTAAAGGTCTCCGTCTTTCAGGCCATCCAGACATCCACGCAAATAACTTCCCGTGTCATTTTCAATGGTTTCGAAGCTTTGCAGCTTTCTCCAGTTGCGCTGTCCAGCATCCAGAACCTTGAAGAGCATCAGTTCACTGGAATTGGAGACATTGGCGGGCAGATTGATGCGCAGGCGAATTTTACAATTCGGCAATTCCATGGGCAATGGACGGGTGCTGATGTTGCCGATTTGAACCCGCAAGGGTGTGAACCCACCTTCGATGCCTGCAGGGGGCTCCGGGTTGGTTTCTGGACGGTCCAGAGTCACTTCCAGATCGGCGAGCAGGCCACCCGGATCAATTTCCAGCTGTCCATCTCCGGGTTGCTGGGATCCCACAACGCCACCGTCACTGGCCTTGATTTTGGTTCCTTTGGAGGCGGGTGGGTTGGGCGACCCGCAAGCGATCAGGGTGAGCAGGCCCAGAGCAAGCAAAAAGGGATGTTTCATGCGATTCCTCCTGTGGTGCACCCATTTATTATCGGGAATTTTACAAATTTGACGGTGATGGTTGTGGAAGGCCTGCGGGAATTTCTGCAAGTTTGCACCTGGATCAACAAGTCAAGAGAGATTTTCAAAAAGACCGGACAAAGAAAAAGACCCCGGTCAAATGACCAGAGTCCTTTTCCCTGAAGTCGGTTTTGAAATCAAACCCGAGTGGCTTCAAAGGTGCGGCTGGGGTTCACATACTCTTCCTGAGCGGCCACCAGTTGAATCTCACGGGTGCCCCTCTGGTGGGTGAGTTCCAGCAAGGCGTACAGGGCGGACACCGCATTCTCAAGGCTCTTTTTCACGCTGCCGGTCTTCAGGTAATTCCCGAGAAACAGGGCGGCAATGGCGTCTCCAGTGCCGTTGCGGGGTGGATCCAGAGGAATCAGGGGGGTTTGCACCACCCATGCCCCTTCGTCTGACACAGCAAGGGTTTCGATGTGTTCCGATGAGGCATCTTCACGGATCAGGCTGGTCACCACCACAATTCTCGGGCCGTCCTGATGGATCTGGCTGCGCAGGGCTGCCACGGCTTCCAGCACTTCTTTCAAGGTGCCCACGCTGTGCCCGGTGAGCAACTCCAGCTCAAACTGGTTGGGGGTCACGATGTCGGCAGCTTTGACGGCCAATGCTTTCATGACCTCCGGGATCTCGGGGCGCACGAAAACCCCACGGCCCACATCGCCCATCACGGGGTCACAGCAGTAAAGGGCCTGAGGGTTGGCTTCACGTACTTTGCGCACGGCCTCCAGAATGGCTGCCACGGTGTTGGCATCTCCCATGTATCCAGAGAGCACTGCGTTGCACTCTGCCAGAGAGGTGCGCTCTGAAATGCCCTCAATGATTTCACGGACATGCTCTGGAGGGAAAACCATCCCCCTCCACTTGCCGTACCCGGTGTGGTTGGAGAACTGCACGGTGTTGACGGTCCACACGTTGAAGCCCATGCGTTGCAGGGGAAATGCAGCCGCGGCATTGCCCACATGTCCGTAAGAAACCCAGGACTGAATCGACAGGATGTTTTGGGAGGTGAAAGAAGCAGGGTCGCTCATGGGTAACAGCATAATCACAGATGGGAGGCCACACAATCACATGAACGACCCGGACCGAACTTGCACCCCCTGATCGGTGAATTCCAGAGCGTCTGCGCTGTGCTGGTAGATGGTTTGCATGAGGCCATCCGCCATGGTTTCGGCGAGGTAGGCTTGTGAAAAGTCTTCGGCTCCGTTGCTGTAGGCCCCCAGAGCGAAAGACGCAGTGATGACCAGAGCTTCGTACATCTCCTGACGGGTGGCGTCGTCCATCAGGGTGAACTCTGGTGCAGACAGCAAGGTGCGGGTCAGCGAATTGAAAAGCCCTTCTTGCTGGGGTTCGGTCAATTCGATGCCAGTCAGGATGTAGTAACTGACATAGGTGGAATAGACCATCGCTCCGGCCACGTTGTTTTTCAGGCGGGCATCCTGAGAGGCCACCTGCTCGTCGTAAAGTTGCAGCATCTGGTCAAACAGGGTTTTGGCCTGCTGTTTTTGTTGCACGGTGGTTCCGGTCAAAGTCGAGGCGAGTTTCTGTGGAAACACCGAGGGACCGGGAATGAACCCCGCCCCGAGGTCTCCGCTCTGGGTGGGGTCCGGGGTTTCGGTTTTGGGGGCTGAAGGACGGTCCAGCGCGTTGTCTCCCTGACGGTCAAACAGCACGTCCCGGTTCAGGGTGTTCAGGACGGCTTGCCCCTGTGTGGCCCCAATCGGGTTGCCAATTTCGGTGCTGAGGTCTCCGGTGCGCTGTGCCTGTGCCCCAGAGGCCAGTCCCAGCACCAGCAGGGTGGTCATCAGCAGGCGTTTGAAAGGGAAGGTGGGTCTCATGCTTTCAGGGTAGGCTTTTTGCTGCTCTGGCGGTGTGACGGTGCAGCAGGCAAGACATCATGGAGACGCCACCCTCTGGGCGATCTATTTGATTTTTTGCAGGGTGGTCAAAAGATCCGCCATCTGGGTTTTGAGGGGGTCCACTTTGAAGGGGTTTGCAGCAGTCATCATGGCCATCATCCCTCCGGGGCCACGGTTTTGCCGATTCTGTCCCTGTCCATTTTGCCCTTGGCCTTGCTGCCCTTGCTGTCCCTGTTGTCCATTTTGACGGTTCTGCCCATTTTGACCGTTTTGTCCCTGCCCCGGTGGTCGCATCTGCTGCTTGTCCAGCCAGGTGATCTGTTTGTCTGTGAGCAGGTCTTCGACTTTGATCAGGATGGCGTCGGCGTCTTTGGATTTGACCTCTTTGCGGCTTTGCAGGTCTTTCACGATGGGGATCAGTTTGCTGGCCTGCGTTTTGCTGATTTCGGTACCTTTTTGTTTGTGCATTTCGCCCAGCATGCGCAGGGTTCTGGAAAGGTCCATCAGGGGACGGTATTGCTCGAATTTGGCCTGCATGGCCGGGTCCAGTTGCCGTTGCTGGTTTTGTCCGGTCTGGCTCTGGTTTTGCTGGGCCAGAGCAGGGGAGAGGCTCAAGAGCAGGAGGCCAGTGACAAGGGTTTTTCGGTTCATGTTCGATTCCTTTCTGAAAGGGCTTACTCGTAGCGCAGGGAATCCACAGGATCGAGGCGTGCTGCACGGCTTGCCGGGTAGTATCCAAAGAACACCCCCACCACCACCGAGAAGGTGAAGGCCAGCAGCATGCTGGACGGGGACATCACCGGAGTGATGCTCAGGGCTTTGCCCACCACACTGGCCAACACCAGACCGATGCCAATCCCGAGCAAACCTCCGCCCACCGAGAGCACCACCGATTCGGTGAGGAACTGGGTGAGGATGTCTCTGGGTTTGGCCCCGAGGGCTTTGCGGATGCCGATCTCGCGGGTGCGTTCGGTGACACTCACCAGCATGATGTTCATGATGCCGATGCCGCCCACCAGCAAGCTGATCCCGGCCACCCCTCCCAGAAAGAGCGTGAGGGTCTGGGACACCTGATTGATGCTGGCCAGAGCGTCGGCTTGGTTTTGCACCGAGAAATCGTAGCTGCTCGGGTCGGTTTGCTCGTGCAGTTCGGCCATGATGCCTGTGACGGTGGTTTGCAGGTCAGACAGGGTTTTCTGGTCTGGCCCTTGAATGTAGATGTTGGACACGGTGGGGTTGGAGGTGCTGGAACGGCTCAGGCGCTGCATGTACGTCGAGAGGGGAATCAACACGCTGTAATTGGGGTTGTTGAAACCAGCGTCCCCTTTGTCTGGCAGCACGCCCACCACCGTGAAGGTGATGCCTCCCAGTTTGATTTTCTGGTTCAGGGGGATTGCTCCAGAGAACAGGTCCTGTGCGATGCCGTAACCGATCACAGCAACACGTTTTCGGCCTTCCAGATCGCTTTTGCTGAAAAAAGCCCCCTGTTCGGTGCTGGAGTTGCGCACGGTGGCGTAATCCGGCCATGTGCCTGTGACAGACACGTTCAGGTTGTTTTTGCCCGATTTGATCTGGTAGCGCCCCTGACTGACCGGGGCCATGCCCACGATCTGCCCGTTCAGGCGGGTTTGCAAGGCAGTCACGTCTTTGAGGGTGATGCTCTGGCGGTCCCCCGAGCGCACGATGCCGCCCCCTCCACCTTGATTGCGCCCCCCGAAGTTGGGTCCCACAGTCAAGAGGTTGGTCCCGAGGCTTTCCAGCGACTTGGTGATGTTGCTGGTGGAGCCCTGTCCGATCATCACGAGGGCCACCACTGCGGCCACCCCGATCACCACCCCGAGCACGGTCAGGGCAGAGCGCAAGGGATTTCCAATGATGGCTTTCCATGCGATGCGAAAAATCACCCACGGTCCGATGCCTCCCTGTCCTCGGGTGGGCCGGGTGGGTTGGCTTCTGGCACGGGTGCTGCTCATGGGTTGCTCCGTTCGATGTTGCCGTCCCGAATGCGGATGATGCGCCGGGTCCGGGCAGCCACTTCGGCCTCGTGGGTCACCACCACCACCGTCACCCCTTCCTGATTCAGGGCTTCAAACAGGTTCATGACTTCCTCTCCGGTGCGGGTGTCCAGAGCCCCGGTGGGTTCATCGGCCAGCAGCAAACTCGGTCGGGTGGTGAGGGCACGGGCAATCGCCACCCGCTGTTTTTGCCCTCCGGAAAGCTGTGAGGGGAGGTTCCGCCACTTGTCGGCCAGTCCCACTTTTTCCAGCAGGGACATGGCCACCTCACGCCGTTCACGGGTGCCCACCCCGGCATAGGTGAGGGGCACCTCCACGTTCTCCAGCACGTTCATTCTGGAGAGCAGGTAAAAGGCCTGAAACACAAAGCCAATGTGCTGGTTTCGAAATGCACTGCGCTGGTTTTCGGTCAGTCGGGTGACATCCTCGCCGTTCAGCAGGTACCGACCGGTGCTCGGGCGGTCCAGCAAACCGATGATTTGCATCAGGGTGGTTTTTCCGCTCCCAGAGGGGCCCATCAGGGCCACCATCTCTCCCCGTTCAATGGTGACATCCACCCCCCGCAGGGCTTCGAAGGTCTCCTCACCCATCTTGTAGTGTTTTTTGACCTGCTGGATGTCCACCACGGCAGTCATCTGGGGCCTCCAAATCCGCCGCCCAGAGGGATCCCGAAGCCCCCTGCTCCAGAGCGGTTGCTCTGGGTGCTGGAAGAACTGGCAGAATTGGAAGAGGCTGTGGTTGTGGTGGGCAAAACCACGTTCTGACCGGGTTCCAGACCGCTGGTGACCACAATGCTGGTCCCGTCGCTGGGTCCGGTGGTGATCCGCACCGCTTCGGTGGTGCCGTCTTCTTTCTGGACGTTCACATAAGAGCGTCTGCGCACCGTATCAATGGCGCTCACCGGGACCGTCAGGGCGTCTTTGACCTCCTGAACGATGATGGTGGATTCGGCACTCATGCCGGGCCTCAGCACACGGTCTGGGTTGTTCAATGTGACGGTGGCATTGAACACCGCAATGTTCTGTGAGATGGTTGCAGAGGGGTCCACCTGCGTGACCGTCCCTTCAAACGTCTGATCGGGCAGGGCATCGAGGGTCACCTCCACCTGCTGTCCGACTTTGACTTTGCTGATTTCGGTTTCATCCACCTGCACGGGGACTTTGACCTGAGCATCGTCCTGAACCGTCAAGACCGTGCTGTTTCCAGAGACCATGGTGCCGTCTGCACTGTCCAGACTGCTGACAATCCCTGAGATGGGCGCTGCAATGCGGGTCTGGCTCAGGTTTTTCTGTGCGGTTTTGAGGCCGAGCTCGGCCTGCTGGACCTGCAACTGTGCAGACCGGAGGTCCTGACTTCCCGTGGTGCTTTTGGTGGACAGGTTCTCTCTGGAACTGTCCAGATTCATCTTGGCAGTGTTCAGGCTGTTTCTGGCCTTTTCCAGATTGTTTCTGGAATCTTGCAGGGTCTGGGCACTGATGCCACCCGCATCAAAAAGCTTCTGGTTGGCTTCGAAAGCCTTCTGGGCACTCTGGAGGTCTGCCTGTGCATTGTTGTAACCAATCTGGGCATTCTGAATGGCCTGTTGCTGGGCCAGCAAAGTGCTGCTCTGGTTGGCTTTCAGGGAATCCAGAGCAAGCTGGGCTTTTTGCAGGGAAATCTGGGCGTCTTGCAGGGCCTGCTGGTGATCGGTGGGATCGATGGTGGCGATCAGGTCGCCTTTTTTCACCCGGTCGCCCACTTTCTTCAGTTGCTGGAGGGTCCCAGACACATTTGATTTCACGGCATAGGTGTTGTTGGCCGCCAGAGAACCCGGTCCTTCCACGGTGATGCGGAAATCCTGACTCATCACCTGTGAGGTTTGCACGGTCACAGCAGGGGTCTGGGAGGTGGTGTTTTTCTGCTGGTACCAGTACCACCCTCCTCCCGCGCCCAGAGCCAGCAGCATGGCCCCTGTGATCAGGAACCCTCTGGCACGGGGTGTCATTCGATGCCTCCCAGTGCATTCAGGGTGTCCATTCCGCTGGCCACCGCCAGACCTGCCACCGCTTTGAGATAACTGTCACGGGCTTGCAGCAAACTTTGCTCGGATTTGAGGACCGACACTTCGGATTGCTTGAGCTGGTATTTGGAAATCAGGCCGTTCTTGAAACGGGTCTGGTCCTGCGAGAGGGTCTGACGGGCGTTTTTCAGGTCCTCTTCGCTGAACTTGCTGCGTTCAAGGGTGTTCTGTACGCTCTGGTAAGCATCTTTGATGCTGCTCTGGGCCGAATTTCGCTGGCCCTGTTGGTTGCGCTGCGCGGTTTGCAGGCTGGCTCTTGCACTGTCAAGGGTGCTTTTGGGGGTGTAGTCGTTGTCAGCAAATTGCACGTTCATCTGGGCAAGGGCCACACTCTGGGCGCTTTGCAGCAGGGTGGGCAGGTTGCTTTCGCTCTGGTCCAGCAGGTCTTCCAGCTTGTGTGAAACCAACTTCAGGTTGGGTTGGCTGACCGTGAAGTTGGCGGGCAATGCCCCTCCTGTGAACGCATTCAGTTTTTCTTTGAGCACTGGAAAGTTGCTCTGGGCGTTTTTCAGGTCCTGCTGGCTGGAATTCAGGGTGTTCTGGGCTTTGCTCACGTCCAGCTGGGTTGCGTTTTTGCTGGACAGTTTGGCTTTGTTGATGTCCAGATTCATCTGGTCCAGTTCCACTTGTGCTTTCAAGACGTTCAGGTTCTCTTGCGCTTCCAGCACGCTCAGGTAACTGGACAGCACATTCTGGGCCAGTTGCAGCTTCACGAAATCCAGCTTCAGGCTTTCCAGTTGCACGCTCTGCTGGGCCTGCGTGAGCGGCACAATCAGGGTGCTGGGGTCTTCGGTTTTGGCCTGCAGGTCGGTGCGTGCGGTGTTCAGGGTGGTTTGCTGGTTGGCCACGTCGCTGCCTTTTTCCAGAGCCAGTTGCAGCACACTCTGGAAGGAAAGGGCACCTGTGGACTGGGCCAACGTGGACCCCGAGGCCAGGACCGCCAGAACGAGGATGTGGTTTTTCATGGGTTCACCGTGTTCCTTCCAGCCCTGTGGAGGGGGCAGCAGCCTGCAAATCGAGCAGGGCGTTCAGCCATGCCACTTCTGCGGCACGCTGGTCTTTTTGGGCTTGTTGCACTGCAATCCGGGCAGATTGCACATCCAGAGGAGCCGCAAGGCCATTTTTGGCCCGCGCTTCCACCACCGTCAGGTGGGTTTGGGCGGTTTGCAGGGCCAGAGCGGTGTTCTCCAGTTGCCTCTGGGCCACTTTCTGGGCGGTGTATTTCTGCTGGATGTCCAGCTTGGCGGTTTTGCGGGTGGTGTCCAGTGCCTGCTGGGCACTTTTCAGGGCCAGTTCCTGACTCTGGATGCTGGCATCCAGACTGCCGTCCACAATCGGAAGGTTGGCAGAAAGGCTGACCTTGTAATTGGTGGCTGCATTTCCCGAGCTTTGCAGGTTGTAGCTCCCAGAGGTGCTCAGCACCCCGGTTTGCAGGTTCAGACCCACATCGGCCCCAAACCCGCCACTGCTCACCCCGAGGGACACCGAGGCGTTGATTTTCCAGCGGTCCTCTCTGGCCTGATCGAGGGCTTCTTGCGCCGCTTCCACTTTCAGCATGGCTTTTTGCACATCACTGCGGGTGGCCATGCCCTGTGTCTGCCAGAGGTCCAGCACCTGATCTGAGGGTTTCAGTGGCACATCTGCGGTGTACTCGCCTTCAGGAATGGGCATCCCGAGGGTGTTGGACAGCGAAATCCGGGCCACCTCCAGACTGTTCTGGGCTTTCAGGGTGGTCAGTTGGGCATTGGCGGCCTTTTGCTGCGCCTGAAGCAGGGCCTCCTGATTGGCTGTGCCCTGATTGCGTTGCTGAACCACCACATTCAATTGGTCTTCTGCGAGGGTCTGGTTTTGCTGGGCCAACTGCAAGTCCATTTCGGCCAGTTGGATGCTGTAATACCCCGAGAGCACTTTGCTTTTCAGGGTGTTCTGGGCATCCCGAATGTCCAGCAAGGCGGATTTGAGGTTCCTCTGGGCAGTTTTGAGGGCATCAAAGGCAGAACCCCACGGCAAAACCGGCAAAGAAGCACTCAGGTTCAGGCTGCCCGTCTGCTGGGTGCTGGAAAAATCGGTGGTGCTGAAAGATGCACTGCCTCCTCCAGAAACCTTCAAGCCCAGCGCGGCCTGAGCGGCATTCCAGTTGGCCTGTGCCTGTTGTTCTTGCCACAAAATGCCCTGTGCTGCAGGAGATGCAGGCAGCAGGTCCAGCACCTTCTCGGGTGGGATGCTGGTCGCCAGTCCAGAAGACCCCAGAGCCAGCAGCAGGGTCAGGGAACGTGTAACACGCACATTCTTACCTCCAGAGCCCAGTCTGCGCCGGGGCAATGAAGGTCCAGTGGACCGTTTGTGGAGATTTGATGGAGGGTGTTCAGCAGGGAGCAGGTAGGTCACTTGACAGAGGCCATGCATGCTGCCCTGAGGCAATTGGCGGATTTCAGCCTTGCACCAGAGGACCATCATGCAAAGGGAGGTTTTGAAAATGCACATTGTCGCACTGGAAATGAAGGATCAGACCGTTCTGGAAGTCTTGCCTTCCGGAACAAAACTGGAATCCGAGCAGGACATGCTGGACCTGATTTCTGCAAGTTACGAACACCAGAGTGCTCTGGTGCTGATGTCTGCTGAAAGCCTGTCTGAACGGTTTTTTGATTTGAAAACCGGACTGGCCGGAATGGTGCTCCAGAAGTGCAGCAATTACCACCTGAAACTGGCTGTGGTTTTGCTAGAGCAAGCAGGCCTCTCTGAACGTTTCAGGGAAATGGCTCTGGAAGCCCGAAAAGGCAAGGATTTCCGTTTTTTAGAGGACCGGGATCTGGCTCTGGCGTGGTTGCTGTCTTGATCAAGAAACAGGTGAGAACCCTGAGCCCTTGATAAGGGTTGACTTATCGGAGTGATAAGGGTAAGCTTATCGCATGACCATTCGCCACTACCTTGCGAGGGATCCGAAAAACCGGAAATCCCAACCCCTGCTCATTGAAGACCTGCTGAAAATGGCAGAGGCAAGCAAGCACGAAGCGGTCAACCGGTGTCTGGAAATGTGCGAGGACCTGTACCGCAACGGCTCAAAAAGCCGGTACATCCACGCCATTCAAGGGTCTCCACTCTTTGAACTCCGCACCGATGCAGAAGAACAGAAAGCCAGTGCCAGGGTGTACTTCTACTGGCGCAACCCCGAAGAAGTGGTCCTGATCCACGCCGAAAGCAGCGATCAAGGACGGGCCAGCGTGCGCCTCCTGAACGGCTGTGCAGCGGTTCTCTCCGCAGACCTTGAAGGTCAGAAAGTGCTGGACGGTGAACAACCATGAGCACCGAAGACATCCTCAAGCGCCTCAAGCACATCGCAGACCTGGACGAAAACCCTTCCGACGAACTGCTCACCCTGTTCGCCCAGCCACAACCCTCAGACTTCCCCAAGATGTCTCAGGTGCGTTCCTGGACCCCATCGGAGCTCAAAGAAACGGTGCAAACCGAAATCACCCTGCGTGAAGCCGGAAAACTCATCGTCAAAGCCAGAGAACTGCGTGGCATGTCCACCCGCGAACTGGCCGGAAAGGTGGGCGTTTCCCAGCCGCGCGTGGTGCAAATCCAGTCCTCTGGAGAAACCCTCGGCATCCAGACCCTCGTCAAATTTGCCACAGCTCTGGGTTTTCGCGTGGTGATCGAACTTGTCCCTGAAGAGGGAGGAGAACCGATCCGGGCCAGCTGAAACCCGATTTGACCCCATCCGCCTTGATTTCCGGGCTTGCCCGGACAGGAATTCTCGCGTGCAACAGGCACATTCACAGGAGGAACCACCATGACCACTGCCCTTTTGACCCTCGACACCATTGTCAAGTACCTCAAAGAAAAAGAAGTGCACCTCGACGTTCAAGACAACGAAGGCCAGCGTTTCATCCGCATGGGCTGGAAATTCGAAATGGGCGACGCTGCCGTGCTGGTCAGCCTGAACGACGGTCCCAACGACACCAGCCGTCTGGAAATCACCTGCGTCACCCAGAAAACCTACACCGAGCGCACCGCCGAAATCCTGCCCATGCTGAACCAGCGCAACCGCGAACGCGCCTTCTCCCGCAGCATGGACAGCGACGGCAACGTGTGGCTGGAGTACGTGGGCTTTTACCCCACCCTCTCCGAGTTCCCCCAGAGCACCTTCGACACCCTGTTCAGTGGTGTGCTGATGCACTTCCAGGACGACTACGCCAGCCTCGAAGGCTACGTCCCCGCTGCACAAGCCTGATTCCAGATTTCACTCAGAAAGCCAGAGGAAAAACCTCTGGCTTTTTTGTTGGATCAAATGGCATTTTTATTTGAAGACCATGGCTGTAGCTTCTCTGGTTGGCAGAAGGCAAGGCGGCATGAACTGATGGGTTTTGTCATTACAGATATGCTGCTGTGACCATATTGTAAAGAGGCGTTATGCTTGATTCAAATGCGTGAACGGTACGATCTCCTGTGCTTCAATCAATTTTCCCCCAAAGACGAGTGATTTAAAAGAGTGGGCGCAGATCACTATTTCAGTCAACTTACAACAGAAGTTTCCGAACAAAGTCCAGATTTCTTGGAGGTTGATCTTTAGCTTGTTGAGGCTTTATATTTGGCCAAAATGTTAAAAAGATTTGGAGTAGCAGTTCACTTGATTCATCTTGGGTATAAAAATCCTAAAATTGATGACAAATTGGCAAAAGAGCTTGCTGGAGGTTATTTGGTATATTTGAAAAACACACAATTGGATTTGATGCTTGGAGATTTGATTGAAATAACTTTGGAGCACATAAAGAACAACATGTTTTACCATTTTCCGCTCCAATAAAGAATCCTCGATTGGAAGCTCGGGTGCCCGGAGTGGTTTGTATTAAAGTGGATAAAATAGATGGAAGCATATGGGATAAATCTCGCGAAGCCAAAAAATCTGTTGTATTCTCTGTATGTGGAATAAGCAAGAGTTTTCATTTGCTGCTCTCATTGCTGAGCGACCCTCTGAGTTATGTTATAGTGGTGAGGGCGAAAACGGAGAAAGGTGCTAATAAGTGGGGAATAGATATGAATAAAAAGACTTTGATGGTCGTATTCGGTGCTTTCATATTGATTTTTGGAATTCTAGGCCATGGTTTTTATGACTTGTTTTTCAGGCCAAGAAGCTATGAAAAGGAGGCGATGTCTATTGCAAGTATTTGTGTTAATCGTTTAAATCGAATGCTAAAGGAAGATGGAAGATTACCTGAAGGAGGCTGTGGGGTTGGGCAAAGACTGGTACCATCGATTACAGTTAAAAGAGATAGCCAATACTTTCTGGTCATTGTCTTTCCTGGAGAGGGGACTGTGAGTTATAATTTCACCACTGGTGTATATAAATGGACTTCTTTTTGGGCTCATTAGTATTTTTCGGCGTTGGTGATTGACTGATCAGACCTGTGTACACCCGTTTTATTCCTCCGACATCCTGCTCTTTGATCATCATGGGCCACAAAGAAAGCAAAAGAGATCAGACCACAGGATCGTTTCTTTTCTGGGTGCTTTTCTGACCAAGAAAGCAGCGCACTGGGTGCTTTCCGTAGGTCTTGTAGACAATCAGGTTGTTTGCCTCGGTTCTGAGATGGTCTTGAAGGGATAGGCAGGATGGACTGCTGAGGTATAGCTGTTTTTTTCGAGCGTCACAAGCGAATTTGACTGCTCCTGTTTTTTGGGGTGCTCTCTGAGGGATCATGTCAAGAAACGATCTACTTTTGTCAGAACCAACAAATGGAAAATCCACGTCCATGCCTTTGGTCCTCAGCCTTCTCCCTGCAAACCTGTCCATTTTTTTTGACAAGCATTTGACAAACGTGCATCCACATTCGAGTTTGCCTGTCCGTTTTGCTAGGCTCTGGAAAAGCCTGCTCATCTGGCACCGAGACTTTCAGGAGGACCCCAACATGCCTGTTCACACCACCCCTCAGGGCTGGATTCTGGAAACCGCCCACACCGCCTACGCCTTTGGCATCAACGCTGCCGGACATCTGGTGCACCGTTACTGGGGCCTCAAACTGCCCGACTTGCAGGATTATCCGGCCCCTTTCCTCTCGGATTCTGAAATCTCTTTCATCAACCCGCCCCACCTGTCCAGAGAGGAATTTCAAGCTTATGGAGGCTTGCGTTACAGCGAACCTTCCCTGAAAGTCACCTCCAGCTCTGGGGTGCGGGACACGGTGCTGCAGTTTGTCAGAAGCGAAGTGGCAGAAAACCTGTTGACCCTTGATCTGCAAGACGAGCTGATCGGACTTCAGGTGCGCTTGCATTACCGGGTGCATGCAGACACCGACCTGATTGAACGCTGGGTGACCGTCAAGAACGCGGGCAGCCACACCTTCGAACTGGAGCGTGTTTTCTCTGCCCTCTGGCACCTTCCAGAGGAGCAAACTTACCGCCTGACCCACCTGACTGGACAGTGGCTCGATGAGTTCAGAATCCACAAGGATGTTTTGTCTGAAGGCACCAAGACCATCGAGAGCCGGACCCTCACCACCAGCCACCACCACAACCCGTTTTTCATGCTGGACCGTGCAGGAGAGGGACAGGCTTTTGAAGACCACGGGGATGTGTGGTTTGGCCTGCTGGCATGGAGTGGAAACTGGAAAATCACCGCAGAGGTCACCCACGCCCAGTCCACCCGCCTCGGGATTGGCCTGAACGACTGGGACTTTGCATGGACCCTTGAGCCGGGTGCTTCTTTTGAAACCCCGGTGGCCCTTGCGGGATACACCCGAGAAGGTTTTGGAGGGGCAAGCCGGAGGCTGCACCAGCACATCCGCGCCGAAGTGGTGCCCCACAAGAACCTCAAGCGCCGAGTGCTGTACAACTCGTGGGAAGCCACCCTGTTTGATGTGAACCTTGAAGGCCAGAGCCAACTTGCCGAAGTGGCCGCCAGAATGGGCATCGAACTGTTCGTGATGGACGATGGCTGGTTCCATGGCCGCAAATGGGACACCGCTGGACTGGGCGACTGGTGGCCAGACGCAGAGAAGTTCCCCGATGGTCTTACCCCTCTGGTGAATAAAGTGAAATCTCTGGGCATGGATTTTGGCCTGTGGGTCGAGCCCGAGATGGTCAACCCCGACAGCGACCTGTACCGTGCCCATCCCGAGTGGGTGTACCACTTTGAAGGCAGGCACCGCAACGAAGCCCGCAACCAGTTGATCCTCAATCTGGGCAGGGAAGACGTGCAGGATTACCTGATTGACCTGCTGGACCAGTTGCTTTCAGAGCACGACATCTCGTTCATCAAATGGGATTTCAACCGTTACGTGTCCGAGCCGGGCTGGCCTGCTTTTGCAGGAAACGCAAAAGAACTCTGGGTGCGTCATGTGCAGGGTCTGTACCGGGTGTGGGGCACCCTGCGTGAACGTCATCCTGCGGTGGTCTGGCAGACCTGCTCAGGAGGTGGGGGCCGTGCAGATGCAGGCATGTTCCATCTGGCCGATCAGGCGTGGATCTCCGACTGCACCGATCCCTCTGCCCGCTTGCAGATTCAAGAGGGGTACAGTCTGGCCTATCCGGCTTCTACCATGGAAGCGTGGGCCACCGACTGGGGCAAAGACCGCTTCTCTCTGGAATTCCGTTTCCATGTGGCGATGTGTGGGGTGCTCGGGATTGGGGGGCACATCCTGCACTGGCCTGAAGAGGACCGCGAGGAGGCCGCCCGCCTGATTGCCCTGTACAAAGACATCCGCCATCTGGTGCATGAGGGCGACCTGTTCCGCCTGCGTTCCCCTTCGCAGGATGTGATCTCGGGAGTGCAGTACGTGTCCAGAGACCAGCAGGAAGCGGTGGTTTTTGCCTTCCGCACCCACCACCCGAGGTACAGCCAGAAAACCTGGCGTTTCAGGCTGAAAGGCTTGAACCCCAACGCCCGCTACACCGTTGAAGGCTTTGAAGGAGCAAGGTCCGGTCAGGCGTGGATGGAAGACGGGTTTCCTCTGGAGCTTGCCGAATTCCAGAGCAAGGTCTTGAAAGTCACCCAGATTTGAACGATTTCCAGATTTGAAGGATTTCAAAACCGGAAAGTGGAGGGGAAACCCTCCACTTTTTGCTTGATATGTACTTTGCTGTGTGCTTCTGAAAAAAACTTTGCTGGACTCTGAATTTTCTTGCAACTGCACTCTGCTGCGCCGGCGCAGCAAAACCTTAAAGCATCACCCGACCCACCAACAGAGGGCGCACATCTGGACCGTAAAAGTCAGAGTATTTGGAGTTGCTCCAAGTGTAACCAAGGATGGTTTTCTTGGTTTTGTCCACGTACAGGCGGAAGAAACCACTTCCGGTGCCTTTGTAGGCGGTTTTGGTGGTGGCACTGTAGCGGGTGTCGTCGGTGCCGTGGAAATTGCTGGAAGAGTCGATCACTTTCACCAGGTACTGCTCATAGTTGTTCAGCCCAGAGGGTTGGGGTTCAGGTTGTGAGCCATCGGCATTCTGGAACAGGGTGGGAGCACTGGCCACCACCATCACGTGTCCGGTGGCTGGGGGGTTGGGGTCCAGATACTTCATGGCGATGACATCTCCAGCCTGAATGCTGGTCACGGTGTCAATCTTGTCAAAGTTGGTTTCTGCATCGATGGTGTTGAACACCTCGGCGGCAGAAGGACGGCTTTTGCCAAACCAGCTTTTCAAATCGGAAATGTTGTACGCCTTCTTGAGGAGCTCTCCGAACAGACCGCTGCAATCGGTGTGGCTCTGGGTGATGCTGTCTGCCACATTGGGGTCTTCCCAGGTCACGTTGGGGGTGCCTCCCACATAACTGGTGTTGCTGGAAGTGGTTTTGGACAGCAGGCTGTTGGCCCAGGTCAGGTGGGCGGTCTGTGCAGTGGCCTGTTTTTCCAATTCAGGATGGCTCTGGGGCACTTGGGTTCCGCAGGCGGTCAGGGCCACCAGAGCCAGCAGGGTCAGGGCAGTCATTTTGGGGCGAATGTGGTTTTGCATGTAAGTGCGGTTCATGGGTTCCTCCGGTGTCTTGGTGCGACTGTACCCAGATTCGCAGGTGCACATCTACAAAATCTCTACACGGAGCGTAGAGATTCTGGAAAGGGAAAATTCAGGTGTGGAGAAAGTTCAGGGACGGGTGAGTTCCAGCGTGCCAGAGCCCAGATTCTCCTCTTGCAGGTTGGTGGCCTGAAACCCTCCCATGTAGTGGTCGATGGGGTATCTGGGGTTCTCGGGGTTCTCTTCAAAGGTTCCGGTCACCAGAAAAGTGGTTTCGTTGTCGTCGTTGAGGACCAGTTTCAGGGTGCCTTCTGCACGGTTGCCCTGCACATAACCCACGTAATCCTCTCCCATGAAGATGGTGCCGTAAAGTCCACGGTGGTCTTCATCCAGGGTGATGCTGATCTTCAAGGTTTCACCATCGGCCCGCAGGATGCCATTCCAGTTTCCACTGCCATCGGTACGGATCGCACGGACCACAGCAGGCGCACTGGAGGACCCTGTTGATGGACTTGTGCCAGAGTTTGCAGTGTTTGAAGGGGATGTGGATGTGCTCCCTGAAGTGCCCGGAGCCCGGTTGTAACGGGTGGTTCCATCTCCAGAGGTCAGGCTGAGCACCCCCGAGTTGTCCAGCGAGAACGTTGCACTGCTGGGCTTCACCTTGCCGTTTTCCTCAAAGCTGTTGGAAGGGCTGCAGGTGTACCCCATCGACTTGCTCTTGCTGGGTGTGAAGTTCAGTTGGTTGCCTTTTTGAACCACAGTGCCTTCTTCCTGCACGAACACTTTCGAGGTGCAGGAATAGGTGGTGATCACCAAGAGGCCCGTTTTGGCATAGGTGCCATTGGCGTTCAGTTTCAAGAGGGTGCTGGTGCCTCCACCGCTGGTCCACTGGCCGGTGGCAAGGTTCTGGTATTCCAGCATCGAGACCGAACCAGAGGTCCACTCGCCCAGAATGCTGGTTTCGATTTTGGCAGTGCTGCTGGCCGTTTTTGCTTCGGCTTTGCGGCTCTGGTAGGTGGAGGTGGCCTCTCTGGAGGCGAGTTGCAAGGTGCCGTTTTTGATGCTGTAATTCAGGGTTTTGGGGGTGGGCTGAAAGGTCCCTTCTGTTCCTGCAAAGACCGTGCATCCGTTGTTGTGGTTGTGGGGGGTGGCTCCATTGCGCTTTTTGCCAGTGCTGGGGGTCAGGATCAGTTGGTTTCCCTTGACGCTGACCGTGCCTTTCTCCCACATGAAATCCATGGTTTCGCAGGCGATCATGCGGCTTCCAAAATAACCGGGAATGGCTCCAGAGGTCAGGCGGACCAGTTCGTAGCTGCCATCTTTGCGGATCAGCAGGCGTTCACTGCTGCCACTGGCACTGCGAAAACCCTCCAGGGTGTAGTGGTCGGCAGGGTAAGTGGCTCCAGAGATCCATTCGGCCACGAGGGCCTCGGGCAGGGCGGGGGCTGCCAGAGAACAACTGGCAAGTTGTCCGAGCAGCAAAAAAGGCAGGGTGCGTTTCAGGTGATGCATGGCAATGCTCCTTGGATGGAAATCGAGAAGAGAACTTCTCTTTGATGCCTTCACCTTAAACGGCCCTGCATGATTGCAAGATGGTTGTGTTTTGGAGGATTTACAGGGGGTTCATTCCAGCCCTGTGCCACTGAATGCGGTTGGCCCGATCCGTGTGCCTTTACCGGTGCTCAGGTCAATTTTCAGGAAATCACGGTTGGAGGTGACCCCGTACATCTGGTCTTCGTGCATGGTCAGGCCGTACACCTCACGGAAACCGATGTCTCCCAGTTCGGTGACTTCTCCAGTGACGTTGACTTGCGCAAGCACATCTTTGCCACTGCCATTCAGCAAGGAAACATAGGTTTTGGATTTGTAGAACACCAGATCCCCACTGACCGGTTTGCTGGTTTGCAGGGTCAGGATTTTTTCCATCAGGCCTTTTTCCAGATCAATGCGGTACAGGTCTTTGCCTCCCACCCCCCAGAGGCGACCATCCAGATTCACGGCCAGACTGTTGATGGACTGAAAACCTTTGATGGACAGCAGGGTGGCTTTTCCAGTGTTGGGATCGATGCCGTACAAGCCGTTGCTGGTGACCCCGTACAGTTTCTGGTCCACAGGACTGCGGGCAAGGTCCAGCAGGTACCCGGCGTTTTCAAAAGCCCCCACCTGCTTTGCAGATCCGTCTCCCACATCCAGGTGGTAGAGGAATTCCCCGCTGGACGCGTAAACCTTTTTTCCAGAGGGTTGAGGGGTGGGGGATTGGCTGCAAGCCATCAGGGTCAGGGACAGGACAAGCAGGAATGTGTTTTTCAGAAAAGATGGACGCATACAGGAGGACCTCACAGGACAAATCTCTGGTTTCATCATGAAAGAAAAACAGTTGAGGTGTCACTGCATCATGGCGGATGGGCATCTGCCATTGGGCTTACTTTTGTGTTGGACTGAATTCAGATTCCTGTTGGAGTGCTTTTTCTACAATTGAGCCACTTCTACACAACAAGGCTGTACTGGGTGGAAGGAGGAGAACATGCTGGCCATTCTGGACTCTCTTTTCATCAACGTGTGCATGGTGGTGGCTCTGGGCTACCTCCTCAGCCTGACCTACCAGGACTGGCGTCTGGAAAAACGTCCCAGCGTGCTCTTGCTCCGGTCTTTTTTTGCTTCGGTGGGCTCGATTGTGTTGCTGTACCACGGCATCGAAACCCAGCAGGAACACCTGATCGATTTGCGGATGGTGCCTTTGCTCCTGATCACCCTGCGGTACGGCGTTGGATATGGTTTGCTTTCCACGGCCCCGTTCATTCTGTTTCAGTGGATGTTCATGCCAGAGTTGCCCTTGCTGCCCTCCGTTACGGGTGCAGGGTTGTGCCTGATGACCATGGCCTTGCTGCGTTTGCCTTACCAGAACCGTGTGGTGCCCACCCGCATCTACATGCGTGCCCCTTTGCTGGTGTTTCTGGTCGGAGGGGTCGGACTGGCCGTTGCCACTCTAGACGAGGGGAACCTCTTCTGGAGTGTGTTTCCGTGGTATTACGCAGCCAACCTGCTGGGCTTCTGGGGGGCGGCCAGCATTGTGCATTCCCGCCTAAGGTACCTGAAAGCCACCGAGCACCTGAAGGCCGAATCTGCTCTGGACCCCCTGACAGGTCTGCTGAATCGGCGTCAATTCGAGGCAGACCGTTTGCTGTTCGCACCGGGGGATGCCTTTCTGGTGCTGGACCTCGACCAATTCAAAAGCGTCAACGACACCTTCGGGCATGCCATGGGCGATGAGGTCTTGAAGCAAACGGCAGCCCTTTTGAAAAGCTCCACTCGGGGTTACGACCGGGTGTACCGTCTGGGCGGGGAAGAATTTCTGGTGGTTTTGCGGCGCATTGAGACCCAGAAGTCTTCCACCATTGCCGAGCGCATCCGCCAGACCATCGAAGAGCACATTTTTCCCATTTCAAGAAAAGTCACCACCAGCGGAGGCCTGACCATCTTGCCTGCCTGTCAACTGTTGCAAGAAACCCTCGAACGGGCCGACCAGTTGCTGTATCAGGCCAAACGTCAGGGACGCAACCAGATCCAGAGCGACCTGTCCCAGAACCTGATTCTGAAGGCAGATTTGCCTGAGACAGAACCCGCCGATCTGCCGACCAATTGATCCTGCTTTGCCAATCGAATAAGCTGGAGTCACCCTATTGTTTTCGTGTTGCTCCGGCTGTTCCCTCGGGTGAAGCAGGTCATGTGTTTTTGAATGAGAAAGTCCACAAGGCTTTCTATAATTATGCATTGCAAAAGCTTCTGAATTTTTTGGACACTCTGTCAAAAAGTTTTTGAAAAACACGAAAGACCATATTTTGAACGGAAAAATCTGGATTACAGATTTTGAATTTTGCTTGACAGTGTTTAAATCACAAACTTATAATATGCCCCAGAGGTTAAGTCGGCTCCAGTGAGGGCGCGAACCATTCCCGAAAAAACCAGATCCAAGAACAGACCTGTTTGCCGCAAGTTCAGGGCAACTTTCGGAACAGGTCAGAGAGGTTGTGTTTGATGCATAAAGATCCATCCTCCGGTTTTCAGGAATCCTTCCCTCCCCTCACGCAGCATGAAGCGCTCACCGAAGCCAACCGCTGCCTGTACTGTTACGATGCCCCCTGCATCCAGGCCTGCCCGACCCACATCGACATTCCCACCTTCATCAAAAAGATTGCCTCTGGCAACGTGCGGGGAAGTGCAAAAACCATTCTGGAATCCAACTTTCTGGGAGGAACCTGTGGGCGCGTGTGCCCGGTGCAAGAACTCTGCGAAGGGGCCTGCGTGCTGGGCAAAGACCACAAACCCATCCAGATCGGACGCCTCCAGAGGTATGCCGTGGACCACGTGCAGGAACGGGGCATTGAGGTGTTCCAGCCCGGAGAAAGCAACGGTCTGAAAGTGGCCGTGGTGGGCTCTGGCCCGGCCGGGATCTCCTGCAGCGCTGAACTTGCCAAACTGGGGTATGCCGTCACACTGTATGAAAAACGTGAACTGGCTGGCGGGCTCTCCACCTACGGCATCATCGTGCTGCGTGAACCCGTCGAAGTTTCTTTAAGGGAAGTCGAATCGGTGCAGAAGCTTGGCGTGGAGGTGAAAACCGGGCACAGCATCGACACCAGAGAAGCCTTTGACGCTCTGCTGTCAGAGCATGATGCGGTGTTTCTGGCGGTGGGCCTCGGGGCGGTGCCAGCCATGGGCATTCCCGGCGAAGAATACCTGCAAGACGGCCTGAAGTTCATTGAGGACAGCAAAATTCACTTTGAAGACCTGCGCGTGGGAGACAACGTGGTGGTGATCGGTGCAGGAAACACCGCCATTGACGCCGCCACCATTGCCAGACGTGCTGGAGCAGACGTGAACATGGTTTACCGCCGCACCGAAAGCGAAATGACCGCCTACGAGCACGAATACCACTTTGCCCTGAAAGAAGGCATCCAGTACAGCTTCCTGACCCAGCCTGTGAAAGTCCTCACCGAAGAGGGGAGGGTGCTGGGCCTCGAATGCGTGAAGATGGCTCTGGGCGAACCCGACGCCTCTGGTCGCGCTGCCCCCAAACCTGTGCCCGGCTCTGAGTTTGTGCTCCCCTGCGATCAGGTGATCAAGGCCATCGGACAGGAAAAACCCGCGTTGGCTGTGACCCTCGGGCTGGAACTGGACAAAGGCTACATCAAAACCGACGACAGCCTGCAAACCAGCATCCCCAAGGTGTACGCCGGAGGAGATTGCATCCGTGCAAAAGGCACCGCCTCCACGGTGATGGCTGTGCAAGACGGAAAAATCGCTGCTGCTTCCATCCACGAAGCCCTGAGTGTCAGAAAGGAAGTCGCCCATGGCTGACCTGAGCATCAATTTTGCAGGAATCCGCTCCCCCAACCCCTTCTGGCTGGCCTCCGCTCCCCCCAGCAACTCTGGTTATCAGGTGAACAAAGCCTTTGAAGCCGGATGGGGAGGGGCCGTCTGGAAAACCATCGGGGCTCCAGTCTTGAACATCAGCAACCGCTACGGGGGCCTGACCATCGGTGGCCAGAGGCTCATGGCCATCAACAACGTCGAATTGATCTCCGACCGACCTCTGGAAGTCAACCTGCGGGAAATTGCTGAAGTGAAACGGCTCTGGCCGGACCGCGCTGTGATCGTTTCCGCGATGGTGGAAGCCGATCCCAAAGCGTGGCAAGACATCATCATGAAAATCGAGGACACCGGAGCAGACGGCATCGAACTGAATTACGGCTGTCCGCAGGGCATGAGTGAACGCGGCATGGGCGCAGCGGTCGGACAGGTCCCCGAGATGTGCAAGATGAACACCGCATGGGTCACCAGCATGACCCGCCTGCCGGTCATCGTGAAACTGACCCCCAACATCACCCACATTGTGGAACCCGCACATGCTGCTCTGGCCGGAGGGGCACACGCGCTCAGCCTGATCAACACCATCAACAGCATCATGCGGGTGGATCTGGATTCTTTGCAGATCACCCCCAACATCGGCGGACGGGGTACCCACGGCGGATACGCCGGACCAGCCGTGAAACCCATTGCCTTAAACCTCCTCACGGAATTGATGACCGATCCCACCGTGCTGCGCTCCGGGGTGCCGATCTCGGGCATCGGAGGGATCAGCAACTGGCGGGACGCTGCAGAATTCCTGCTGCTCGGGGCCACCAGTTTGCAGGTGTGCACCGCCGTCATGCACTACGGTTTCCGCATCGTGGAAGACATGATCGACGGCCTCTCCAACTGGATGGACGAAAAAGGCTTTGCCACCATCTACGACGTGGCCGGAAAGAGCCTGCCGCAAGTTTCCACCTTCAACGATCTGGACCTCTCCTATCAGGCTGTGGCCCGCATCGACCCCGAGAAATGCATCCAGTGCAACCTCTGCTATGTGGCCTGCAACGACACCGCCCACCAGTGCATCGACCTGATCGCCCCGGATGGTGCAGTGGTCGCCCCCGGCTACGACCCCAGAGTGAACGGCAAACAGGTGGCTGCCACCCGCCCCACCCCCAAAGTCCGCGAAGAAGACTGCGTGGGATGCGCCCTGTGCTACAACGTCTGCCCTGTGGAAGGCTGCATCGACATGGTCAGCGTACCCTCGGGTCGGGAGTCCGTGACCTGGGGTGCCCTCACGGCGGCCAAACCCGAGGTCGGCACCGACTGGGCGGCGATGGAGGCGTATCGTAAGGATGTGGGGATAGATATTCATTAGCGCTGTTGTTAGCGCTGCGCGCGCCGAGGGCTGAGAGCCGAGGGCGAAAAGCAGAAGGCAGATGTAGGGGCGCAGCGTGCTGCGCCCAATGGCAGAAACCTTAAACAACGATTGTAGGGGCGAGGCGTGCCTCGCCCAGAGCCAGAAATCTTGATGTGGAATGTAAGGCCAAATCTCATTCAATGGCAGGAAAACCAGAAAGGATGTTTCAATGCCACTGCTGATCAAAAATGGCGAAATCATCACTGCAGACACCCGTTACCACGCCGACATCCTGATTCAGGATGAGACCATCACCCAGATCGGGCTGGATCTGGAAATGGACGATGAGGATCTGGAAGTCATTGATGCCACCGGGAAATACATTTTTCCGGGCTTCATTGATCCGCACGTGCACATCTACCTGCCGTTCATGGCGACCTTCGCCAAGGACAACCACACCACGGGCAGTCAGGCCGCTCTGGTGGGCGGAACCACCACTTTCATCGAGATGTGCTGCCCGAGCCGCAACGATGACCATCTGGAGGCCTACAACCTCTGGAAATCCAAGGCCGAGGGGAACAGTGCCTGCGATTACACCTTCCACATGGGCATCTCCAAGTTCGATGAGACGGTGGAAAGTCAACTTCAACAAATCGTCGAGGACGGCATCAGTTCCTTCAAGGTGTTCCTGTCTTACAAGAACTTTTTTGGTGTGGAGGATGGAGAACTCTTTCAGGTCCTCACCCTCGCCAAGAAACTCGGGGTGATCGTCACCGCCCACTGTGAGAACGCAGAACTGGTGGCCCAGTTGCAGAAATCCCTGCTGGCAGAAGGCAAAACCGGCCCCGAGTACCACGAGAAAAGCCGCCCTGTAGAAGTCGAGGCCGAGGGCACCAACCGTTTTGCGACTTTTGTGGAGATGACCGGAGCCACGGGTTATGTGGTCCACCTCTCCTGTGAAGCGGCCCTGAAAGAGGCCATGAAAGCCAAATCCAAAGGGGTTCCCCTGTACATCGAGTCGGTGATTCCCCACTTCCTGCTGGACAAAACCTTTGCAGAGAAACCCGACCACGAGGGGGCCAAGTATGTGATGTCTCCTCCCTTGCGTGAAAAAGGCAACCAAAAAGCCCTGTGGGCCGCTCTGGAGCAGGGGTTCATTGACACGGTGGGCACCGACCACTGCCCCTTTGACATTGATCAGAAGGCCATGGGCAAGGGGGATTTCACCAAAATTCCCAACGGGATTCCGGCAATAGAAGACCGTGTGAACCTGCTTTATACCTATGGGGTGAGCAGGGGACACCTCGACATCCACCGTTTTGTGGACGCAGCCAGCACCAAATCTGCCAAACTTTTTGGGCTGTTTCCCAAAAAAGGCACCATTGCGGTGGGCAGTGACGCCGATCTGGTGATTTACGATCCCCAGTACCGCGGCACCATCAGCGCAAAAACCCAGAAGGTCAACAACGATTACAACGGCTTTGAAGGCTGGGAAATCGACGGCAAACCGTGGATCGTGACCGTGCGCGGTCAGGTGCAGGTCAAAGACGGTGAATTTGTTGGAGATCCCTCAAGAGGGCAACTCCTGAGGCGCAAACCTCAGTATTTTTAGAAGTCAACAGTCAACAGCAGGAAAGTTTGTGGTGAGCGGATCAAATCCAGAGTACAAGGCTCTATTTTCTCCAGACCAGAAGCACGGTCTGAAAGCAGGTGAGAATGACTTTGCCCGAGAACAAATCCCCCCCGCTGGTCAGTGTGCGGGATGTCAGCATGATTTTTCGCACCAGAGACACCGAAACCATCGCCCTGCAAGGGGCCAACCTCGACATCAAAGAAGGGGAGTTCATCAGCCTGATTGGGCCTTCCGGTTGTGGAAAAACCACTTTGCTGCGCATTCTGGCAGACCTGCAGGCCCCGACCTCTGGTGACATCACCATCAAAGGACTGACACCCACCAAGGCCAGAGAGGCACGGGCCTATGGTTACGTGTTTCAGGCTCCGGCCCTGATGGACTGGCGCAGCGTTCTGAAAAACGTGATGTTGCCTCTTGAGGTGATGGGTTTTCCCCAGCAGAACCGTCTGGAAAAAGCCCGTGAGATGCTACGGTTGGTGGGCCTCGAAAAATTCGAGAAGAACTATCCGTTTCAGCTCTCTGGTGGGATGCAGCAACGGGTGAGCATTGCACGTGCGCTGGCCTTCGATCCCCCTTTGCTGTTCATGGATGAGCCTTTCGGTGCCTTGGACGAGATCACCAGAGAGAACCTCAACATGGAACTTTTAAGGCTCTGGCGCGAAACCAAAAAAACCGTGATTTTCGTGACCCACTCGATCAGCGAGGCGGTGTTTTTGTCCACCCGCGTGGTGGTGATGACCGCCCGTCCCGGCAAAATTGAGGGCATTGTGGATGTGGATTTGCCCCAGCCCAGAGGGGTGGACACCCGCGAACACCCCCGGTTTTTCGAGATCGCCACCGAAATCCGTGAACTCCTCAGAAAGGGACACGCATGAACACCGCTTTGCAGAGATTTGCCCCTCTGCTGCTGGTAGCGGTGATTGCCGTCCTCTTGTATTACCCACTGATGATCTGGGCGAATTCTCCAGTGGCCCAGAGGTCTCTGGAAACAGGTGCAGACATCGGCTGCAAAACCGTCTCCGAGTGCGTTTACGTGCTGAGAAATCCGGTGATTCCTGCCCCGACCCAACTGGCTGAAGGGATCAAAAGCCTGACCTTTCCCCCTCTGGCCCCCACTTCCGCCCCGTACAATGCGCTGGTCACGCTGGGAGAGGCCATTGTGGGTCTGGCCCTCGCTTCGGTGGTGGGTTTGCTGCTGGCCATCTTGCTGGTTCTGAGTGGCAGCTTTGAACGTGCGGTGTTGCCGTGGTTGGTGGCTTCCCAGACGGTGCCGATCATTGCGATTGCTCCTATGCTGGCCGTGATTCTCGGGCAGTATGGGGTGCAGGGGTGGTTCCCCAAAGCCCTGATTGCTGCCTACATCGCCTTTTTCCCGATTGTGGTGGGGGTCAGCAAAGGTCTGAAAAGCCCGGACCCCCTGCAAATCGACCTGATGAAAACCTACAACGCGTCCAGCGTGCAGGTTTTCACGTTGCTGCGGTTTCCAGCCTCGGTGCCCTTTTTGTTCACCGCCCTGAAAGTGGCCTCCACCGCTGCCATGGTGGGCAGCATCGTTGCAGAGATTTCCACCATCAGTTTCTCGGGGATTGGCAAAATGCTGGCCGAGAACTCACGGGCCAGCGACACCATCGCCCTGTGGGTGATCATGATTTACGGTGCCCTGCTGGGCATTGTGCTGGTCGGCATCATCAACCTGCTGGAAAGGATGGTGGCCCCATGGCGAGCCACGCGATGATCAAAGAAAACCAGACCAGAGGTTCAGCCTCTTGGATCTCTGGCGTGTTGATTCTGCTGGCCCATGCGGTGCTCTTTTACATCTCCTACACCCTCAATCAGCAATCTGAGGTGCCCCAGAAACTGCTGCTTCAAATCGTGTCGGTGGTGTCTCTGGTGGTCGGACTGGTGGGCGTGGCACAGGTGGCCCGCTCCAGAAAAGACTTCATTCCTGCAGCCTTGTTGTTCACGGTGTCGGTGTTCTTTGTGGAGGCCCTCCTGCGGGTCAATCAGGTTCCTGCGGGCCTCATTCCCACCCCGAGTCGGGTGGTGCAGGCCCTGTACACCGCCCGCGAAGTGCTGCTGATGGACGTGTTCTACACTTTTGTGCTGGAAGCTCTGGTGGGCTTTGTGGCAGGCATCGTGATCGGGGTGCTGGCTTCCATGCTGGTGGCCCGCTTCAAGTTTCTGGAACTCGGGGTGTTGCCTTACGCCAGCATTTTCTCCAGCATTCCGATTGTGGCCCTTGCGCCCGTGATGGTGAAAGCCATCGGTCTGGAGTGGCCTTCAAAAGCTGCTGTGGTGGCCGTCACGGTGATTTTCCCGATCATTGTGAACGTGGTGCGTGGCCTCCAGAGCGCCAGTCCGTTGCACCTCGACCTGATGCATTCTTACGCGGCCAGCCCCATGCGCATTTTCTTTGACGTGCGGGTGCCCACGGCCCTGCCGTACTTTTTCAACGCCCTGAAGATCTCCACCACCCTGAGCCTGATCAGCGCCATTGTGGCCGAATTCTTCGGCACCACAGGCAACGGTCTGGGGTTTAGAATTCAGATTGAAGCCGGACGCTTCAATTTCGACATCGTGTGGGCTGCCATCGTGGTGGCCTCGGTCATCGGCATTGCTTTTTTCTCCCTCATCGGTGCCCTGGAACGCAAAGTGACCGGTTGGCACGCCAGTTTCCGCAGTTGAGCTTCTGAAGCAGGACCCCCTGATGCACGTTCCCAACTAGGAGGAAGGTATGAAGAAACTCGCATTGATCGGACTTCTGCTCTCGGGCGCAGCCAGCGCCAAAGACCTCGTGCAGGTGAAACTGCAACTCAAGTGGTTCCCCCAGGCGCAATTTGCCGGGTTCTTTGTGGCCAAAGAAAAAGGCTACTTTGAAGCAGAAGGGCTGGACGTGCAGTTCCTGCCGATTGGCGACCAGAGCCCGATTCAGACGGTGGTGACCGGCACCTCAGACTTCGGAACCACCTGGATCACCGACCTGCTCACCGCAAGGCAAAACGGCCTGCCTGTGGTGCACATTGCCCAGATCTTCCAGAAGAGCGGTTTCACGCTGGTTTCCCTGAAAAGCAGCAACATCACCAAACCGCAGGATTTCAAAGGCAAACGCATCGGTGTGTGGCCCTCTGGCAACGAATATCCAGCCGTCGCCCTCCTGAAAAAATACAAGATGACCAGCAGCCTCGATTCCAGCGCAGCCCGTCCAGACGTGCAGGCCGTCACCTACCCCTTTGACCCCAGCATTGTGTTCCCCGACAAGGTGGATCTGGTGTCTGCGATGACCTACAACGAAGTCAACCAGATTGTGGGCCTCGGGTACAGCATGGACAAACTGCGCATCTTCAAAGCCAGCGATTACGGCATCAACCTGCTGGAAGACCTGATGTTCACCAGTGAACGCGTCCTGAACGACAAGAACTTCAAGAACAGTGGGATGTCCGGCAAAGAAGTGGCCGCCAAACTGGTCAAGGCTTCCCTCAAAGGCTGGGATTACGCCGTCAAAAACCAGAAAGAAGCCGTCAGCATCGTGCTGCCCAACTGCGGCAACACCTGCAAAGGCTCGGGAACCCGTGCGGATGCCAAAGGACACCAGACCTGGCAGATGTCCGAAGTGGCCAAACTGTACAATGCTGGCCCCACCCTGAAAGGCAACGCTGGCCTGCTGGATCCCAAAACCTACGCCAACAACGTGAAACTGCTGAAAGACCTCGGGATCCTGAAGTCCGATCCACCCGCTGCCACCGTGGATTACAGCGTCTGGGAAATGGCCACCGGGAAGAAAGCGAAGTAAGCCCGCTTGGGGGAGCTTGGCTCCCCCTGCGCTCCTCCCCTCTAGAGGGGAGGAAGGAAAAGTGTGAAGAGATCGATCATGCCTCCCTCCCCTTGTAGGGGAGGAAAGCGAAGCGAGGAGGGGCCATGCTCAGCCCGAGTCGGACCGTCGAAGAACTGAAAGCCCTGAAAGCCCTGACTGGGGATGAAAACGGTGCCCAGCGGGTGGCGTTCACCGAAAAATGGCTGGCAGCACGGGCCTTTTTGAAAGAGAAGCTGGATGTCCTCGGCATCCCTTATGAGATGGACAGTGCAGGAAACCTCTGGGCGACCCTGAAAGGCCACTCTGACACCACGCTGGTCATTGGCGGACATCTGGACTCCGTTCCCAATGGGGGTTGGCTGGATGGGTGTCTGAACGTGCTGGCCGGACTGGAGGTTTTAAGAGACATCCAGAGCCGTGGAATCCCAGACATCACCCTCAAACTGGTGGACTGGGCAGATGAAGAAGGAGCACGGTTTGGCCGGAGCCTGTACGGTTCGAGTGCTTTTTCTGGTTTCTTTGATGTGGAAACCATGCGCAAGCTCAAGGACCGGGATGGAGTCCCTCTGGAAGAGGCTTTAAGCAATGTGGGCATTCAACTGAACGATGCACCGAAAGCCAGAGAAGGCCAGCAAAACATTGCGGCTTACCTTGAACTGCACATTGAGCAGGGACCGGTGCTGGAAGGCATGCAGCTTCCTCTGGGTGCCGTGCTGGGAACGGTGGGGGTAGAACGTCACACCATCACGTTTAGAGGGCAGGCAGCGCACTCGGGGTCCACGCCCATGAACGTGCGCAAAGACGCTTTTCTGGCGGCTGGAAAGATGTCTCAGGAGATTTACCAGATTGCTGCCCGTCACAACGGGGTGTGCACCATTGGCAGTTGCACCACCAAACCCGGCATCGTGACCTCGGTGGTGGAGGAGTGCACCATCACCCTCGACCAGAGGCACCTCGATGCAGATCACCTTGCCGCCATGTGGCAGGAAGCACAGGACGCAGCCCGCAAATTTGCCGAAGAAGGCCATGTTGAGGTGGAGTTCGGGTACCTCTGGAACATCGAGCCGATTCTCTTTCACCCGGACCTGATTGATTTCTGCGCCCAGTCCATCGAAGAAACCGCAGGGGTGGTGCACCGTTTGCCCTCTGGACCCTTGCATGACGCAGCAGAGGTGGCAAGGGCAGGCATCCCCACCGTGATGATGTTCGTGCAGAGCCTGAGGGGCATCTCGCACAACAAAATTGAAGACACCTTGGAAGAACACCTCGAAATGAGTGTGACGGCTCTGGGCAAACTGACCGATAAGGCGATGGAGTGGGTGCAGGGGAGAGAGGGATGAGATCCCCCTGTGCATCGCTTCGCTTTGCACTTTCCCCATTAAGGAAGGGGGACTTGAATCCCCGCTGTGAGATCTTACCCCCCTTTGTTAAGGGGGGACCACCAAGCGCAGCGAGGTGTGGGGGGATCTTGCCCTTCGTTAAGGGGGGACCGTTCCGAGCAACGCGAGGAACAGGGGGGATCTGATGCTCCCCACCCTGCAAGAAATCCTCAACCTGCCTGCATTCCGCAAAGCGGAAGTGCTTTGTGGGTTCAGCCAGTTGTCGCAGGTGGTGACGTGGGTGCACGTTTCCGAAGTGATGGATGCCCACCGTTTCCTGTCTGGCGGCGAGGTGCTGCTCACCACAGGCGTGGAACTTGCGCGGGCCAGACCCGCTGAGCAGGCCCATTTCATCACCTCTCTGGCGCAGGGTGGAGCGCATGGTCTGATCATTGAACTGGTGCAGTGGATGCAGGAGGTTTCCCCAGAGATCCTTGCTGCTGCACGGCTTTACGACTTTCCCCTGATGGTGTTCCGTGAGGAGGTCCGGTACGCCGACCTCACGCGCGCAGCCCACCAGAGGATCCTGCAACCCCACAGCGAATCGGTGCTGGGCGGAAACCCGATCATTGAAGCACTGGTGGAAACCGGCAGACACACGCAGTTTCTGGCAGACCAACTGGGTCCGATCCTCAGCCTGCCCAGCCGTCCCAGAAGCTCACTTTTAAGCACCCTGCAAACCTTGCTGGGCCACCAGTTCAACATTGCAGAAGCTGCAAGGGTTCTGGGTGTGCGCAGGCAAACCATTTACTACCGGCTGGAGCAACTCAGGGGCATGCTGGGCGATCTGGACAGCCCAAAAAGGCAACTGTATTTGCAGGTGGCTCTGGAACTCTTGGTGCTGGAACCCACCGATTTTGACACTCTGTCTCTTGTGAGGACAGAGCCCAAAAAAATACCATAGGGAGCAAGGAAATTCCTTCACGCCATCCTTCCAGATCCATGCTTGATGCTCTGGATCACTGCTTGCTTGATTCAGGGTTTTGAATTGCTCTTGTCGCTCAGGCAAGTAGAAAGTGAACAGTTGACAGTTCACAGCAAGCACAGAAAAGCTGTATCGGGCAACCCGTTTTCAATACAGCCCTCGGCTCTCGGCCCTTGGCTCTCGGCTTCCTAGCTCTCGGCCCTCGGCTTTCACCCTTGGCATCTCCGGAGGAAACCATGGACAGCAAAGACGTCATCCAGCAAAACCGCGACTACACCCTTTTTTCGTGGTCGGTGCAGAGCACGGCCAATCCCATCCACATCGCCGGAGGCAAAGGGGCGTACTTCTTCGATGGAGACGGCAACCACTGGCTCGATTTCAGTTCGCAACTGATCAACATCAATGTGGGACACCAGCATCCCAAAGTGCTGGAAGCCATCAAAAAGCAGGTGGATGAACTGTGCTTCGCTGCCCCGGCCTTTGCCAGCAAACCCAGAGGTGAACTGGGCAAACGCCTTGCAGAAGTGACCGGCCTTTCCAAGAGTTTTTTCACTCTGGGGGGCAGTGAGGCCAACGAGAACGCCATCAAGATTGCCCGACTGGTGACGGGACGGGACAAGATCATCACCCGTTACCGCAGTTACCACGGGGCCACCATGGGCTCCATGACCGCCTCGGGCGACCCGAGACGCTGGCCTGTCGAGCCAGGCATTCCCGGGGTGGTGCGGGTGTTTGACCCGTATTGTTACCGCTGCCCGTTTGGAAAACAGCCGGATTCGTGCCGTCGGGAGTGTGTGAGCCACATCGAGGAGGTCATCCAGATGGAGGGGCCACACACCATCGCTGCCATTCTGGTGGAAGGCATCACCGGATCCAACGGCCTGATTGTGCCTCCCGATGACTACTATCCCAAACTGCGTGCCCTGTGCGACAAGTACGGCATCCTCCTGATTGACGATGAGGTGATGAGCGGATTTGGCCGCACCGGAACCTACCTTGCCACCCAGCATTACGGCATCAAACCGGACATCGTGACCTGCGCCAAAGGTTTGACCTCTGGATACATGCCACTGGGGGCCGTGATCGTCAGCGAGAAAATCGCCCAGCACTTTGAAAACACCATGCTCTGGGGAGGCCTGACCTACTCCAGCCATCCGGTCAGTTGCGCTGCTGCCATCGCCAACCTTGAGGTGTACGAGGAAGAGCAGATTTTCGAGAACGTGAACGTTCTGGGGCAACATCTGGGCCAGCGTCTGGAAGCCATGAAAGCCAAGTTCAACTGTGTCGGAGACGTGCGGTACATTGGCCTTTTCAGCGTGATTGAACTGGTCAAAAACAAGGACACCCGAGAGCCTCTGGCCCCCTTCAATGGCACCTCGCCAGAGATGCAAAGACTGGCTGCTTACCTGAAGAGCAAATACATTTACGCCTTTGTGCGTTTCAACATGGTGTGGGTGTGCCCCCCTCTGGTGATCAACCAGGAGGATCTGGACCGGGGTCTGGACATCTACGAAGAAGCCCTTGCCCTTGTCGATGAGATGATGGCCGCTCCCGCCGCGGATTGACCCCACCCGCTTGCTGACGCCGCGCTCCTCCCCACATGGGGAGGACACCCAACTCCCAACATTCCCCCTTGTTAGGGGGGACCGTAAACGAGGTGCCCACAATGACCACCAGTCAGGAACTCAAACGCATCAGCCATTTTGTGAATGGAGCCGTGACCCCCGGAACCTCGGGACGCTCCGGCAAGGTGTACAACCCGGCCACCGGAGATGTGCAGGCCACCGTGGATTTTGCCAGTCTGGAAGAACTGGACAGGGTCATTGAAGTGGCAAAAAACGCCTTCAAAAGCTGGAGAAACACCCCGCTGTCCAAGCGGGCAGACATCCTGTTCAAATTCCGGGATCTGGTGGACCGCAACCGTCTGGAACTGGCCAAACTGTTGACTGCCGAGCATGGCAAAGTCACCAGTGACGCCCTTGGAGAGATTGCCAGAGGTCTCGAAAATGTGGAGTTTGCCTGCGGGATTCCCAACCTACTGAAAGGCAACTACAGCGAGCAGGCGTCCACAGGGGTGGATGTGTACTCGATTCCCCAACCGCTCGGGGTGGTGGCTGGGATCACGCCATTCAACTTTCCAGCGATGGTGCCGATGTGGATGTTTGCCAACGCCATCGGCTGCGGAAACACCTTCATCCTGAAACCCAGTGAGAAAGACCCGAGTGCCAGCCTGTTCATGGCCGACCTCCTCAAGCAGGCCGGTTTGCCGGATGGGGTGTTCAATGTGGTGCATGGGGACAAGCTTGCCGTGGACCACCTGCTCAGCCATCCAGACATTGCTGCGGTCAGTTTCGTGGGGTCCACCCCGATTGCCAAGTACGTGTACGAAACTGGAACCCGCCATGGCAAACGGGTGCAGGCTCTGGGCGGAGCCAAAAACCACATGCTGGTCTTGCCTGATGCCGATGTGAACATGGCCGCAGATGCTGCTGTCTCAGCGGCTTACGGCTCTGCCGGAGAGCGCTGCATGGCCATTTCCGTGCTGGTTGCAGTGGGAGGCATTGGGGACCAACTGATTGAAGCCATTCAGGAAAGGCTGCCCAAACTCAAAGTCGGTCCGGGCAACGATCCCCAGAACGAAATGGGACCCCTGATCACCAGAGAACACCGCGACAAGGTGGCTTCTTATGTCGAGGGTGCAGAGCAACAAGGGGCCACAGTGGTGGTGGATGGCCGCAAAACCGAAGTGCCCGGAAATGGCTTTTTCCTCGGGGTGAGCCTGATAGACCACGTCACCCCAAAGATGGACTGCTACAAAGATGAAATCTTTGGTCCAGTACTGTGTGTCGTCCGTGCAAACACCTACGAAGAAGGTCTTGCCCTCATCAACGACAACCCGTATGGCAACGGTACGGCCATTTTCACTCGGGATGGTGGGGCAGCAAGGAAGTTCCAGTTTGAGTGCAACGCCGGGATGGTGGGGGTCAACGTGCCGATTCCGGTTCCCGTGGCCTACTACAGTTTCGGGGGTTGGAAAGCCAGCCTCTTTGGAGACACCCACATGTACGGTCCGGACGGCATCAAGTTCTACACCCGCACCAAAGTGGTGACCAGCCGTTGGCCCGACCCGAGCACCTCCAAAGTGGACCTTGGGTTCCCGCAAACCCGCTGAAATTTGTACTGAAAGGAGCCTGTTGTCAGGCTCCTTTTTCCTGTCAATCACTGTTGAAAGTGGTGAAACCCAAGCGGGTCAATTCCTGCCGAACCCACATCCACTTTGCCCAGTTTTTGTTTCTGTGCCAGAGGCTTTTGGGAAAATGCAGTGTGGTCCTTGGCGCACTCAGGAACTCCAAACAGGGCACACCTTTGATGGCATGGGTCAGGGCAATGCAAGTTGAAAGCTCTGGAACCTCTTTTCCCATGTGTTCTGCCACGTATGTTTTCCAACCCCATCGGCAAGACGGGATGTCAATGGAGATTTCTTGATCAGACAAAACCAGATGAAGCATGTCCCTGTCCAGTTGGATGCTCTGGATGTGATTGCCATTGACCATGTTTAGAAAATATCAGAGGCTTGGGAACCTCTGGTCAAAAAGCTCACACTTTTTACACTTGGTTCAAGGTTAAGATGAAGAATGATTCGATTGCTTCGTGAACCCATCAACGCCCTGACCCACTGGTTTGGGGTCCTCATGGCAGTGGTTCTGACTGTGCTGCTGTGCGTGTTCGCTTTTCGGGGTGGGGTTCACTGGTGGCCCTTTCTGGTGTACGGCATCAGCATGATCCTGCTCTACCTCGCCAGTGCCACCCTGCATTCCGTGCGGGCCAGAGAAGCCGTGCTGGAGTGGCTGACCAAGCTGGACCACAGTGCCATTTTCTTGCTGATTGCGGGCAGTTACACCCCCATCGCTTACTTCGCCATGCCGCCCGAGTGGGCCAAATGGACCCTGATTGCTGTGTGGGGCGTGGCGGTGGCCGGGGTCATCATGAAACTGATCACCCTGAACCTGCACCGCTGGCTGTCCACCGGGATTTACCTCCTGATGGGATGGGGTTCGGTGCTTCTGGTGCCTTACCTGTTCCAGACCTACTCATGGGGTCCCGTGGTGTGGGTGGCGGTCGGCGGGATTTTCTATTCGATTGGAGCAGTGATTTATGGCACCAAACGCTTCAACCCGATTCCCGGTGTGTTTGGCTACCACGAAATCTGGCACCTGTTCGTGCTGGCAGGAACGGCCAGTCATGCCACTGCCATGTTCTACTTGATTCCATCCATCTCTGTCTGAAAACCTTTTGCATCCTGAAGGGCGCTCTGGCGCTCTTTTTTTGTGGCTTTTTTCAGGCCACTGTAGCTTTTTTTGCGGTATGGACCGCTCTTTTCAAGCACGATGGTGCAAATACGGAGGTTTTCATGGCAGATGACACAAAAAATCCAGACCCCAATTGGGAAAACCAGCTTGATCCCAAAGTGGCAGAACACTTCACCATCTCTGGCGACGAAGTGGACCCCACCCTGAGCGCGGACAGTGAACACGACGACAACTCCATTGACCATGGAGGTGTGGAAAAACACGATGAAGCCAACGACATCTCAGACATCACCGATTCTGAAGAAAGCATCACTGCAAATGCTGTGGCTTCCATTGTGAACAGCCAGTCTGAACCCGGCGACCAGATCGACACCCCTTTTGATCTGGACGATGGAAAAGACGACTACCACTGGGAAAAGTCGGATGATCCTGCTCTGGCCGGAGATGAATTCGAACGCCGCCCGAGCCCTTACTTCCGCAACGATGACACGGCCCCGGACACCTTCACCGATGACCGGCACCGGGCAGACACCGACCCTGAAAATCAGGTGGAATAAAACCAAATGCGGAAAAGGCCCAGAGTGCTTTCTCTGGGCCTCTTTGATGCATGTGGATCAGGCTTCTTCTTTCAGCATGTAATTGGGTGCCACCGTCCAAGTCAGGTCGGGATTGAGGGTGGCCCGCATGGAGGTGACATTGGGCGGAAAGACGATCTGCACAGGATTGAGGGTCTCAGTGACGATCACTTCTCCTTGCTGCACCGTCGAGGAGAATCCCAGCCAGTAATTGGGTTGAGGGGTGAACACCGCGGTCATGTTGGGCAGGGCATTGATCAAGTTGGTGGGGGCACCGGACATCCCCACCCCCACCAGCGCTCCTCCGGGAGGCACACTGCTGTCCATCAGAATGACGTACTTTCCTCCTTGAGGGGACTGGGTCTGGTTGCTGAAGAAAAAAGCATGGTTCTGTGCATCGTAAGAGAAGGTGATCTGGGTTCCCTCAGGGGTGATGGGCATGGCTTGACCTGCCTGAATCACCGTGCCTGCCACAGGCTGAGAGTTGCCCGACCACACGAAGTCGTTGGTGGTGTTCCAGTTGAACGTCAGGGTGGTGCTCGGGTAAGCATACTTGGACATCCAGGCCAGAGTGTAGGACTGTGGAATGTCGCTGCTCTGGTAAATCACAAAACTTCCTGCCACGTTGCTGTTGTTGATGACTTGCAGTTGACAATTCATGACCCCTCCTGATGCAAAACCTCACCCGCCTTCCTGTCTGGAGGCTGGTTTGAAAACACATGGGAATGTGTCTTCATGTTAAGAGGTTGTCCGGGGTGCACAAACAGGAAGACCCCTTATAGACAAAACCCTGCACACCCCATTGGGCATGCAGGGCTGAGCCTTTGAAATTCACTCCAACTCAGGGTTTTCAATCTTGGCCAGAGGAGCTCTGGCAGGTCCGGTCAGCACGGTCCCTTCTTTGGAGAATCTGGAACCGTGGCAGGGGCAATCCCAGGTTTGCTCGGCGGAGTTCCATGCCACTTCACAGCCCATGTGGGTGCACATGGCACTGCAAGCGTGCAGTTCACCCTGCTCATCGCGGTACACGGCGTACTTGCTCATGCCCTTCCGCACGATGTTGCCCTGTCCGGGCTGGATGTTTTGCACCATCTCGGCGCTTCTGAACCAGTCGAACAGGTGCATGATGCTGCGTCCAGCTTCACTGACCCATTCGGTGTAGTTGCCTCTGGGCATCCGGTTGGGATCGTACACCTCTACCCATGGGTTCTCTTTCCCGAGGATCTGGTCCCGAATGATCATGGAGCCGATGGTGGAGTGGGTGAGTCCGTTTCCGGTGTCTCCGGTGATCACGTACACCTCTCCGGCTTTCCCGAGGAAGGCGATCCCATCGGCAGAATTGAACACCTGCCCGGACCACGTGTCAATGCGTTCAGCAACCGGGAAGTGGGCTTTGGTCCAGTCTTCGATGTCCTGCCAGCGTTGCTCGGGGTACTCGGGTTCACCGACGCGGTGGTCTGCTCCTCCGACCAACAGCACATCCCCATCCGGGCGCACATAAAAGTAAGGATCGGAGGTGTCATAAAACAGGGCAGGCTCTATCTGTTCCGTCAGTTTCAGGGTGAGGATGTAGGTCCGGTAAGGGGCCAGCCTGAAGGAGTATTTGCCCCTTTCAGACACCACAGCGTTGGTGGCAATCACCACATGCTTGGCGTGCACGGTCTTGCCGTTTTCCAGCACCACATGGTCTCCAGCGTAAGACATCACCGGACTGCTGCAATGAATGGCCCCACCATGCTGCTCAATGGCTCTGGTCAGTCCGATGATGTACTTCAGGGGGTGAATCTGTCCCTGATGGTTGTACCGGATGCTCTGTCCAAAACCTTTGGCATACGCCGGAGGATCCGCCAGTTCGGTGTTGAACCCGAGGCCCCGATGCACCGAGGCTTCCTCCTGAATGTTTGCTTCATCGCCGGGAGCAGGCACCAGATAACCGGGCAGTCGGATGAAGCCACAATCGAGGTTTTCGGTTTTGCAAATCCGCTCGATTTCATCAATGGCGGCTTCATGGCTCTGGTAAATCAACTTGGTGGTTTCCCGGCCATGAATGGACACCAGTTCCTTGTAAAAAAAGTCCAGAGAGGAGGTCACCTGTGCACTGCTGCGGGTGGTTTCTCCAGCGCCAATCTTGTCCCGTTCCAGCACCACCACTTTCAGGCCGCTTGAGGCCAGTTGGTAAGCGGTGCTGAGGCCAGCAATCCCTCCTCCAACCACCACGGCGTCTGCAATCAGGTCCTGGGTCAGCTCTGGGTGTTCGGGCAAATCCATCATCCAGTGTGAGTAGGTAGGCATGGGTTTACCCTGACATGCTTGCCAAGGTCATGCGGTCAGAAGATTTACAGTCCCACGCCCGACCCCTCATCCCATGTGCTTCAAAATCCGGGCACCCTTGGCGGACACCTCCACCCCCCCAGAGCAGATCTCGCCAGAGATCAGGTCTTTCCACTGGCCTTCAAGGGTGTGGGTCAGGGGTTCGGCCTTGGTGAGCAGAACATGGATGCGCTCTGGACCGTACCTCCGCTCGTAAATCAGGTGGTTGTCTTCTGCATGAACCACACGGAAACCACCTTCACGCAGGGCCATTTCTTGATGCCTGAGCCCAATCAAACGCTGGTGCCACTGGTGGATGTCGCTTTCCCAGAGGTGTTTTTCATCCCACGGCATGGGTCGGCGGTTGTCAGGGTCGTCCTCCCCTTCCATGCCGATTTCATCGCCGTAGTAGATGCAGGGCACACCCATGCAGGTCAAGAGCAACACCACCCCGAGTTTTCGCAGGGCTTCATCAGGGCACACGGTGGCAAAGCGTTTCACATCGTGGGAATCCAGCAAATTGAACTGCACCAACTGGTGGCTGAAGGGCAGGTAACTGAGGCCCCTCAACAGGGCATCTGCGTATTCCCGGGCGTCCAGTTGTGCTGGGTGGCCTTTGTGGTCCTGTCCGGTCAGGAAAGACCACGTGGGGATCATGAAGTGGTAGTAGTTCATGGTGGCGTCTTCCACCCCTCCTTGCAACCAGAGGGTGGCATCTGCAAAGTGCTCTCCCAGAATGTAGGCATCCGGGCGGGTTTCTCTGGCGGCCTGCCACAGTTCGCCCAGAATCTGGCGGTTGTCCCGGTCTGACCCTTCTGAGCCGATCATGGAGGCCACATCCAGCCGCCAACCATCGATCTGGAAGGGTTCTTTCAGCCAGAAACGGATCACGCTGTCGGGATTCTGGTAGATGTGCCCGCGCACCTCTGGACTGGCGTAATTCAGTTTGGGCAGGGTGTTGTACCCCAACCATGACATGTAATCGTCTGGATTTTCCCCAGAGTAGTTGTAGTAACCGCGAAAATCTGTGCTCTGGTAAGCACCGGGCTCGGGATAGCGGGCAGCTTTGTTCATCCAGCGGTGCCAGTCTCCGGTGTGGTTGAACACCCCATCCAGAATGATGCGGATGTCCTGCCCATGAAGCTCCTTCACCAGAGCGGCAAACCCTTCATTTGTTCCAAAGTGCGGATCCACCCTGTAGTAGTCCTGCGTGTCGTACTTGTGTACCGAGGGACTCTCAAAAATGGGATTCAGGTACAAAGCATTCACCCCGAGCTTCTGAAAGTACGGGATGCTCTGGCGAATCCCCTCCAGGTCTCCGCCGTAAAACTCCATGTAACCCGTTTCCTTGACAGGACTTTCGTGCCATTCACGGGTTTCCACATCCCGGCCATTGTACTGGTACTCGCCTTTTTTGACTTTCAAGGCCGGATTCCCGATTTTGAAACGGTCCAGAAAAATCTGGTAGAAGATCCGGCTTCTGACCCATGCAGGGGGTTCCTGATCCGTGAAAGCAAAATCCTGCAAACTGCTCGGGGCGGAAGGGGAGACTCCAGCCTGATTCAGCCACCACACCCGTCCTTTCACAATCACCTTGAAGCGGTAATGGAACTTCTGGTGCCGTGTGAAGGGCAACTCTGCCATGTACAGACCTTCCCCATGGGGCCTGAGTTCCGCATGATGGGATGCACCATGCAAATACCCCACGGCCCATCCACGTTCCAGAGGGATCGAGGACTCCAGAATCACTCTGGCGGTGTTGCCTTCACGTTGCAGAAAAAAAGGGGTTCCATCGTGGTAAAGCTGCATGTGTTCTCCTTGGGGTGCATTTCAGAAAAGACGGTCAGGAAGATGCTGAACCAGAGGGTTTGACAGTTCACAGTTTACAGTTCACAGCGCCCAGTGCGACGCGGGCCGCCCCGCAAGCACGTTTTCAGGGCAAGACAGCGAGAAAATCGGATGTCCAGCAAAATCTTCGGTGTTTTTCGCATCAGGTGGTCGGACTTTCGCCATCCACTCTGAGCTGTTCACTGCAAACCCTTTTCCAAACAGCGAAAAAGGCAGAAGCTCTGGCCTTTTTCGCCTTCTGCTTTCTGCCTTTGTCCTTCTGCGTTTAATCAGGGGTTACATTGCTGGTGTGACCGTTGCCGCCTTCATCGCCGGGGTTGTTGCCGGGCGCACCTTGCTCTCCTGCACGGTCCCCTTCGGCGGACTTGCCGCTGTCGTCTTCATGAAAAGTGCGAATGATGGCCTGCTGTTCCTGTTCCTGTTTTTGCATGGCTTCGGATTTATCGTTTGGGTTGGGATTTTTGGAATCAGACATGAATGCTCCTTCTTATTGAACTTGAAAAACTGAACTTGAAACGGAAAGCTTACTCTTCTGCAGCTCTGGGATTGATGACCCGTTCAGCACACAGGGTCAGGCCCTTGTCGGCTTCGTATTCTTCGTTCAGGTTGTCTTCCAGTTTGATGGCTGCGTTGGTGTACCCGAGTTGCTGGGCCCAGGTGCGCAGGGTGCCGTAGGTGGCAATTTCATAGTGTTCGGTTTTCTGGGCAGCAGCGATCAGAGCTGCGTCCAGCACGGAAGCTTCGGCATCGTCTTTTTGTTTGAGGATTTCTTCGGCTTCCTTGATCAGCCCTTTCATGGCCTGACAGGTTTTGGTTTTGGGTTTCTCGTCCAGTTCTTTAAAGACGGCTTCCAAACGTTGTTTTTGTTTTTCGGTTTTTTTGATGTGGTCTTCCAGCAGGGTTTTCAGTTTGGCTGATTTGGCAGCTTCTGCCATTTTGGGCAGGGCTTCAAGCAGCTGGTTTTCGGCATCGTAGATGTCTTGCAATTCTTCAACAAAAAGGTGTTCCAGATTGTGCATGATGTTCCTCCTTCAGACCTGATGGATGTCGGTCTGATGTTTGGTTGTGGACTTGACCAGTGATTTGATCAACACGACCATGCTAATCGAAACCTGTGATGGATCTGTGAAAGATTTGCCTCAGTCTCTGTTGATGCTGTTCACAAGCTGTTCATTTTTCTTGATTTTCGAGCAATTTGGTTTTCCTTAAATGAAGCTGAGTGATTTCCTGAATTCAAGCTGAAATCAAATGTGGGATTTATTGGTATTTTGAGTTCATGTGATTTCATAAATGGGGATTATCCTGAAGAAGTCGCATCTCAACACTCAGATGGGATGCTTCACATCCATTCATTGATCACCGTCGTTTTCAATCTTTCTGATGCCTTTTCTGGCATCCTCAACATCAATTGGAGGTTCAAACCATGAAAGCTCAGTACCCGACAGTTTGATTGAGGCGTAAAAAAGCCAGACTGGTACAGTAAATCTGCTATGAGTTACGCCCTGTCTGGCAAAAACCAGCATACCCTAACTGACTTGCTGAGGGAACACTTTCCCTACCGCAAGAATCACCTCGATACCCTCAGTCACATTCTGCAAGCCCTCCTGGAGGGCAAACATGTCATCCAGCAGAGCATTGCTGACCGTCTCCCCGGAGAAGCTCAAAACACGTCCAAGCTCAGACGCGTCGAACGCTTCTTTTCCACCCATCCCCTCAGTCAGCACCACACCGCACCTTACCTGCTCGACAACCTCCCACACGATGAAC